>JAVHRG010000309.1:0-9017 GCA_036171535.1 Sulfurospirillum sp.
TACGAAAAAGAGATGAGCAGGCGTGATGAGATGGGGTATAGTATCGTGGGGTATTTTCTTTTGCTCTCGGCGTTGCTGTACCTTAAAATTGTTCTGCAACGCTCCAAGTCAAGTGAGTAAACAAACGCTTTACATGTAAAGATTAGGACTTCTTTTTTCCATCCAAAATTACGTCGATAATCATGGCAAAAATGCCTAGTGTAATAAGTGTAAACGCCCATGAAAAGCTCTTCGTGACTACATACCCGACAATCAAAATAGCTAAAGCCGTAGGGACTTCGTTGTAAGCTCTAAAAAATTTTCCACTTTTCGTGCAGGTGTCATTGGCAAGCTCAAAACGGTACTTTTCCAATGAAAAAGAGTAGAGGGTGAGGGCAATGAGTACCGTAAACTTTGCATAAATCCATCCACCGCTTGAGAGTAGTTGCGGGTCAATAAGAATCATGCTAAGACCACTTATCAGTGTTGCCCAAAAGGCAGGAAAACCGATGTATTTATAGATTTTATATTCTTGAATTTTCACAACTTCCACAAACGCTTTTTTTTCAGCATGTTCCACATGATACACAAAAAGCCGTGGCAAATAAAACAACATCGCCATCCACGACATCAACGCAATAACATGAAACGCAAGCAGCCATTTATAGTGATCCAACATTTATCCTTTTACATTTTACAGACGTATTATAACACCACAAACTTACCCTAAACTGCCTTTACATGTAATCCTTAAAACCTCCTCTAAAGTGAAACTATTCTACAATGACGAAAAGACTCAAAGGATGCCAGCCCATGCCATTTTCCACGCTCAAACTTTGCCCACAAATTCTCCAAGCGCTTAGCGAAGTAGGACATACCACGCCAACGCCAATTCAAGAAAAAGTGATACCTTTAGTGTTAGAGCACAAAGATGTATTGGCACGAGCGCAGACGGGAAGTGGGAAAAGTGCTTCGTTTGTATTGCCGATTTTAGAGCTTTGGAATACATCAAAAGGCGAGGGCAAAGCGAAGATCAAGGCATTGGTTTTAACGCCCACAAGAGAGCTTACCGTACAAGTCGCGGAGGCGTTTACTACTTTTGGGAAATTCTTACATGTAAAGCCTAAGGTGGTGAGTGTTATCGGTGGGGAGAAAATCGGCGAGCAACTTTACGACATCCAACAAGGGTGCGACATCGTGGTGGCAACATCGGGTCGTTTGCTTGATATTATGAGCAAAAAGCAGATCAATTTAACGCATGTTGAGTTTTTTGTGCTCGATGAAGCAGACAAAATGCTCGACCTTGGGTTTGAGCAAGAGTTAGGCTCTATTCTTGAAGCCTTGCCAGCCAAACGACAAAATCTTCTCTTTTCGGCAACGTATCCCGAAAAAATGCAAACCATTGCTTCCAAGATAACCAAAAGTGCGGTGGAAGTGAGCATTGAAGCCGAAGCGCCGACGGTGGAGCGCATCACACAACGTGCTATCGAGGTCAACAAGGAAAATAGAGCGCCACTGTTGCGCCAGTTACTCCGTGAAAACAAATGGGAACTGGTTTTGGTGTTTATGGCAAACAAACGCGCTGCCGATAACATCGCTGTAAAGTTTCGTAAACACGGTTTTTTAGCAGAATCATTCCACGGCGATCTCATTCAAGAAGACCGCTCGTGGACACTGAAGTCCTTTAAAGAGCGAAAAATTCGTGTTTTATTTGCCACCGACATCGCTTCGCGTGGGCTTGACATCGATGATGTGAGCTGTGTCATCAACTTCGATTTACCTCGTGCAACCGAAGACTACATCCACCGCATTGGACGAACAGGACGTGCGGGAAAAGAGGGTTTGGCGATTTCGTTTATAGACCATGAAGACAAGGCGCATTTTGCACTGATTCAAAAGCGTTGTGGCGTGAAGCTTGAAACAGAGCAGATCAAAGGGTTTGAGCTTGAAGGTGTTGCTCCTCAAAAAGAGAAGGGGAGTGCGCCCATCAAGGGAAAACGCAAGAGTAAAAAAGACAAGTTAAGAGAAGCCCAAAAAGAGGGTGCAAGCTCCTAAGAGCCTGCACCTAAAAGAATATTAGACTTCTTGCAAAACTCATTTTGCAAGAAGAAAAAGCACCAAAGGTGCGTGGGCATTGCGCCGAGCAAAACGCAGTGTTAACGTAGTTTTTAGAGCTTTGCTTTAAAGACGTGTAGAGAGTTCTGCAAGAACTCTTTTAAATAAAAATAACAGACATCACATAAACGACGGCAATCGTTACAACTCCTTGAACCAAGGTTGCCATCGTAAATGCTTTGTATGCGGTTGGAACGTCCATTTGACTGAAACGTGAGACGACCCAGAAAAAGCTGTCGTTAGCATGACTGACAGTAAGTGCGCCCGCGCCAATCGCCATGACGGTTAAGACTTTACCCATTTCACTATCGAGTCCTAAACTTGCAAGAAGCGGATACATAATAGTTGAAGTAACCACCAGTGCCGTTGTTGAAGAGCCTTGCGCTGTTTTAAGGGCTGCTGAGATGATGAAAGGTACGAAAATACCAAGGCTAAGGGTTTGAAGTGTTAACCCAAGGTAGTCACCAATGCCACTGGCTTTAAGAACAGCCCCCAAAGCACCGCCAGCTCCAGTGATGATGAGAATCTCACCTGCATTTTTCACACCTTCACCGACCCAACCAGAAAGCGTCTCTTCATTCCATTTTGGAAGTAAAAGGCTGGCAAAGAGCACGCCGACAAAAAGTGCATTGGCAGGGTGACCTAAGAAGACGAAAAATTTATAGATAAATGTCTCGCTAGAATCTTTAAAGACAAGCTTTGCGATACTCTCAATTGCCATCAAAAGAACGGGAATAAAAATAGGCGCAAACGATTTGAACGCACTTGGAAGCGTGCCGTATTTGGCTTGGACTTCGCTGTCTTTTTCCAAGTCAATATTGAGGTCTTCGCCACTTTGATACAACGGGCCTCGTTTGATCGCCCAAAAATAACCTGCAAGCATCGTAAAAATAGCGACAAACAGACCCACGAGAATGACAAGACCAAGATTTCCTACCATCAAGTTACCTGCCGCTGCGATAGGACCAGGAGTCGGTGGAACAAGCGTATGGGTGGCATACAGTCCTGTGGCAAGGGCAACACTCATCGCAACTCCAGAGACTTTTAACTGTTTGACCATGGAGCGTTTGAGCGCATTTAAGATAACAAAACCGCTGTCACAAAAAACAGGAATTGAGACGATGTAGCCGATGATGGACATCGCTAGAATTGGACGGTCTTTGCCTACAATTTTAAGAACAACGTTTGCCATTTTAATGGCAGCACCGCTTTTTTCCAAGATGACACCGATGATGGTTCCCAGAACAATGACGATACCGATGTACGCTAAAATGCTTCCAAAACCTGACGTGATGGTTTTCGCGATGTCGGCGTATTTCATGCCTACACTAAATGCGATTCCATATGCCGCAACAAGCAAAGCAATAAAAGGGTGTAGTTTCCATTTGCTGGTTGAAAGTACGATAAATCCTATCGCTACGAGTAAGATAACGATTAACATTCTGACTCCTTCTTGAGTTTTAAAACTTAATATATATGTTTAAATTAAAGTACGTAATTATAGTGTAAAAGGAGTCATTTGCAGACGAAAAAACGTAAAAATTGATCGTTTACGTTTTTTACATGTAAAGGTGTTTAAGCGACGATAGATGCTTTCTTAATGTCGAGTCTATCGTACATATCGAGGATGTTCACATAGTGTTGGTGGAGGCTTACGTCGATGAGGTACGCTTTGCCATCTAAGATGTTTAAGGCATGTTCGACTTTTTCTTTGCCAAAAATGTCCCAAAGCGCACTTTCATACTCGCTCCACACAAGTTTTTGCTCTCTCAAAGAGAGGATCTCGCAGAGAACTTTGCTCAGAGGATTTTGACTAAACGAGAGCAGCATTTGTGCCTCTTCGTAATTTTCTAAAAGGAGATTGACTTGTGCTTTAAGGTCAATCATCTGAAAATTTTGCTCAAAAATGACACCGATGTATTTTTCCATATTGAGTGAATCTTCGAGGGGCTCGATCGTTTCAAGTAATGTTTCGTGGTTTTCTTCTTTAAAGTTAAGGACAGCATGACGGATGAATTTACCACAGTTACGATTTTGGTAGACCATATCGTCGATGGGATACACTTCAGAAACACTTGGCACAATCATGTGGCATGAGTAGAAGTCTAAGTAAGTGTATTCACGAAGGTAAATCTCTTTGCCCATCGACTTGACGATATTGCACAAAAAGGCATACTCTGCTTCGCTTCCCTCGTCCTTGTAATTCCATGGAGTATATTCAAACGTTTTGGTAGCATTTAAAAAACCAAAGCCTATTTTTCCGTTGGAATCGATAAAGTGTGCTTCAAGGTTAAATGTATCCTCTACGATGCTCATGTCAAAGGTTGGCATCTCAAAAGCGTCAAGGTTTTCAACACCTCTTCCTTGCATGAGTTCGCTCATGGTGCGCTCTAGGCTAACTTCTAAAATGGGATGCGCGCCAAAAGAGACAAACAGGGTGCCATTACGCGGGTTGATCAGTGAGATGGCTGTAACGGGAAATTTTCCAGCCAAAGAGGCATCCAGAATTTCGACGATAAAGCCTGCTTTTCTCAGTTCTATCAAATCAGCTTGTAGTTTCGGAAAAGTTGCGATGATACTCTCTGGATATTTTGGAAGTGCGTAACCATTTTTGATGATCTCGATTTTGGCATAGCGCTCAAAGATCTCGCTCAAAGCTTGTACTTTAGCTTCATCAGGCGTATTTCCGCTCGCGAGTCCATTGCTCACGTAAAGATTGCTGAGAATATTTAAAGGAATGTATACTTGTTCATTGGCAAAAAAACTTTGAAAAGGCAAAGCAACGATTTTGTCTGCATAGTCACTGTTAAAGTCAACTAAATCTTCATTGCTCAGCTCATTGGATGGGTTGTAGATACTATATAACGAAGGACTAAGGTACTCTCCACCAAATTCAAACATTTTTTGATCTGGATAGTAAGCACGATTAGGAAGATGAAAATCAATAAAACAGTTATTGGTTTGAAGTCGTTCGATGTATTCACCCAGAGCGCTCGCTTTAGATGCCCCTGAAATGGTACCTTTACCGTTAGAATAAATATGATTGGGTGCTTCGATGGATGTAAGGTTGACAGAGTAGCAGTTTTTAAGGGGATGCTTCTCGGTTGCAAATGTGATGCCACACCCAAGATCTTTTAAAATGGTTTCCATTTTTAAAATAGAGACTTCGAGTGGTACGTTTTTTGAGAGTATATTCATAATGTAACAATTCCTTTTGGGGTAACACAAAGTGGTAAAAATGGATAGAAGTGAATAAAAGATGATAGTAAGGGAACAAGGAAAAAAATAGAAGTGATTAAACTTCCATTTTGCCGAGTTAAAATCAATTCGAATGGTGGAGCTGTGGGGGATTGAACCCCACTTCACCAAAAGCCTAAAATACCCTAAAATAGCCGTAAGCCCTATATATAGTGGCTTGTTTGATCCTTCAATATCCCTCATGATACCTCAATAAACTCTTTTGAGGTTGTATAAAGGTTGTATTTTCTATAATGGTTGTAGAAAAGTTGTAGAATTTTAAAGGCTTAAAATGTTGGAATCTCTAGGTGGTAAATACTCTGGTATTTACACAGAAAAACTTAAAAATGGTCAAGTATCTTTCTTTATAGCATATAAAGAAAATGGTAGTTCTAAAAGAAAAAAAGTGGGTGTAAGTCCTGACATGACGAAGTCTAAAGCACTCGTGATCTTGCAAGAAAAACGACTTGAATTGAAAAATTCTGGTTCGGTTGTTAAAACGGGGATTGAACCCACGACCAAGATTTCAAATAAAACTGGAAATTATACTCTAAATGACCTTGCAGATCTCTATTTTAAATTAAAAACGTATGGCACTGTAAAAGAGGTTAAGATCAAGTACGATTATCATATCAGAGAAGAAGCTTTTGCAAGAAAATTGATTCAATTGATTAGTCAAGAAGATATCCTCGAGTTTAAATTGAAAAAAGAGACACAGAGAGCCGATAAGAGGAGGGTGGTTTCTAAGACTCCAATTGAAGTCAAAGAGGGAATTGAGTATCAAGAGAATCTTCAAGAGATTCGTCGTAAAGAAGTTTATCTTGAAGCTTTTCCTGAAGATTGGAGAGAAAAGAACAAGCTTGAACTTTTAAAAAAATGGAACGAAATTTTATTTGTGAGAATTGATCCAGAAGCTCGACAAAAGCTTATGAATAAAGTCATGGGTATCGACGAGAAGAATTTTCGCTTAGGACTCTTATCTCGAAAAACTGTTAAAGAGATCTTCTTGTCTTGTAGCATGATTTTGAATTTTGCAACTGAAGTTTTGAATATTAATTTTTTGAATCCATTTTCCAAGATTAGTATTAGAGTAGATAATGAGAGAGACAGGTATATGAAAAAATCTGAGTTACAAGATTACCTACAAGAGGTTAAGAAGATATCTCTCGAACAACATAAGCATAAGAATATTTATTTGATCTCTTTGCTTGCTTTGTCGACTGCAAGCAGACAGACAACTGTTTTAAGTATTAAAATTGGTGACATAGATCTCGAAAATAAAATTATAAAGCTCTTGAATCACAAAAAAGAAAGAAGCTTTACTTATTCGATTTCTTCTGACGAAGAAGAGGCTGAAATCATAAAATTAATTGGAAATCGGGGTTCTGAAGAGTATTTGTTTGTAAATTACACAGAAGAAAATCCTTACAGGTATCCTAGAATTATGAAAGAGGTTTTGGATTACACCGTGAATTATAAGCGGAATTTTTTTGATTGGCTGTCTTTAAAGGAGTTTAGAAATACGACTGCAAGTAATTTGTCAATGGCTGGCGTTCCCTTGGCTCATATTGGTCAAGTCCTTGATCATACAGATCCTAGATCTACTCAACGATATGCACGACTTCAGCCTTCTTCTGCAAAACAAGGAGTTAGTAATTATATGGGGGATATTTTAAAGAAAGAAGAGAGTTAATCTCTTCTTTTATGATACGTAAGATAAATAATTTGCAATTTCGACAATTGGAAAAATGTATTTCGCCTTTTGAGAATTTCCTTCTCGTCTATGACGAATTTTTAAAGTTTTTTTATCAAGCATTCTTTCGAGTGTTGATATACTCAGATTCAACTCTTTAGCTAATTCTGATCTTGTTAAAGTTACCTTGTTGTACTTTTTTATTAAAAAGTCAACATAAATTTGTACGTCACTCATTTTTTCTCGTTTCAAGATCCTACGATCTTAAAGGAGAAAGTTGTCTTAAAAGATTTAAGTGTCTACGAAATAAGTTCCGCTTATTTCTTTAACAGGTATCTTCTACACAGTTCTTTCATTGTCAAAAGGCTCAATAGAGCGAAACCTTATTGACGGGTGGCTTAAGCACCCCTAATTCTATCCCTACAGCAGAGAATCTGATTCTCTCTTAGGATTACCTTCGTAATTTAGACCTTAGCCTAAAAAACTGACTTAACGCCTCTAAAATCATTAGATTTTAAAAACGAGGGGTATATTATACACAAAATTTCTTAAAAGTCAATAAAATTACGAATGATTTTTAATTATTCGTAATAAAATGTGAGAAACAGGATCTCAAGAGACTGTTTATCGAGTTAAGTGATAATGTTTTTAATTGAAATGATTTAAACTCTTTGATTTATGGTCTGTAGCAAGCCCCCTGTTGCGTTTGTGTTTCACGTAGTGAAATGGAGTGAAATACAAACGCAACGACGCAAAAATACAACTTGAAGTGAATTTTCTATAAAATTATTTTAAAATTAAAAAAAAGTGTAGACATTGTCTTGACATTGTCTATCTGATATCTATCTAAAAAATGAATTTAAAGGATTTTTGTGACTGAAGAGGAATTAAGAGAGTATTTAAGAGAATTAGCAAAAGATCAGACTGAAACTTTACGACAACAAGCAATTTTAGAATTATCTGCTTTTGATCTTGGACTATCAGATATCTTTAATTTTGATTACGAGAGAAGTGAGACAATTGAAGATTTTATAAATTCTATTGAAGTCGACATATTTGAAGATCTTTTAAGAAAGTGTCTTGATCAATCTTTTGATACTGATTCGAAACTTTTTAAATTTTATAAAAATCAAGAAATCTCTAAATTAAAAAATGAGTTGACAGAAGAATTGTCTGGTTTCTCTTATGATTTTCTTATTGATTCTAATTTTAATTTTGAGGAAATCTCTTTAGATACTAAGAGATTTAGAGCTTTTATGTCAGAAGATCCAGAAGAACTTGATAAATTATCTACACACCCTCATGAATTTGTTCGAGAATTTGTAATTCAAAATAAAAAAACTTCTAAAGATACTTTGATAAAAATGGAAAAAGTAGAAGAGGACGAAGAGCTTCTTATTATGTTATCACGATTGTGTGGTGATTTAGAAGACTGTGCTAGACTTTATGATATGTACATAGATCAATTAAATTTGATCATAAAAACTTTTCAGATTTCTCTTGGTCTGTCTGAAGAGGACTTGAAGCTTATGGTTGAGTATGTAAATGAAGAATTTGATTTGAAAACTTTAGAAAATAATCCAGAGGAAATAGATTATGAGGATTTTGAAGCTTTTGTTATTGACTATGTTGAATCTCTAAAAGAATCTTACGAAAATAGTGATCTCATGTTTTCTCTTCGTAATCCTGTGAAAATAGTAAGAACTCCTCGACCTAAAAAATAAGTTTGATCTGAGAGAAGAGATTTTTCATAGATATCTCTTCTCTTTTCTGTGTAATTCTATAAGCATAGGAATTCTAAGACCTAAGACCCCTCAAATTTAAGAGATCTATTTAATAAGCTCTTCTTACGAAAAGTCCGAAAAATGCCCCTAAAGTTCTTCTAAATATGAATCTCACTATAAAACCAAGCCCTAAAAGTGGAAGTGCAAAAGTTAAAATTGAATTGATTTTTGGCGTGTTGCTAAATCCTAGATCTAAACCTGTAAGACTT
>JAVHRG010000310.1:0-8995 GCA_036171535.1 Sulfurospirillum sp.
AGCACTTCCTTGGTAAGGAAGAGGTCGAGGGTTCAAGTCCCTCTATGAGCTCCATCACTCAAAAAGTTTTTAAAACTTTGAAAAATTGAAATGTACTAAAAATAAAACTCATTACGGAGGAAAAAATGGCAAAAGAAAAGTTCTCTAGAACCAAGCCACACGTTAACATTGGAACCATCGGTCACGTTGATCATGGTAAAACTACGCTTACAGCTGCAATCTCTGCGGTTCTAGCGACAAAAGGTCTTTGTGAATTTAAAGATTATGATGGTATTGATAACGCTCCTGAAGAGAGAGAGCGTGGTATTACTATTGCAACTTCTCACATTGAATATGAAACAGAAAATCGTCACTACGCACACGTAGACTGTCCAGGTCACGCGGATTACGTTAAAAATATGATTACAGGTGCTGCTCAAATGGATGGCGCTATTCTTGTTGTTTCTGCAGCAGATGGTCCTATGCCACAAACTCGTGAGCACATCCTTCTTTCTCGCCAAGTTGGTGTTCCTTATATCGTTGTTTTCATGAACAAAGCGGACATGGTTGATGACGAAGAACTTCTTGAGCTTGTTGAAATGGAAATTAGAGAACTTCTTAGTTCATATGACTTCCCAGGGGATGACACTCCAATTATTGCTGGTTCAGCGCTTAAAGCACTTGAAGAAGCAAAAGCTGGTACAGTTGGCGCATGGGGTGAAAAAATTCTTGCTCTTATGGCAGCAGTTGATGCTTATATTCCAACTCCAGTTCGTGAAACTGAAAAAGACTTTTTGATGCCAATTGAAGATGTATTCTCAATCTCAGGTCGTGGTACCGTTGTTACTGGTAAAATCGACAGAGGCGCTGTAAAAATCGGTGAGACTATTGAAATTGTAGGTATCAAAGATACAAAAACTACAACTGTAACTGGTGTTGAAATGTTCCGTAAAGAGATGGAGCGTGGTGAGGCTGGCGATAACTGTGGTATTCTATTACGTGGTATCAAAAAAGAAGACGTTGAACGTGGTATGGTTCTTTGTAAGCCAAAATCAATCACTCCACACACTGACTTTGAAGCTGAAATCTATGTTCTTTCAAAAGAAGAGGGTGGTCGTCATACTCCATTCTTTAACAACTATAGACCACAATTTTACGTTCGTACAACAGACGTAACAGGTTCTATCACATTACCAGAAGGTACTGAGATGGTTATGCCTGGTGATAACGTAAAAATCAAAGTTGCACTTATTGCACCTATCGCTCTTGAAGAGGGTACTCGTTTTGCAATCCGTGAGGGTGGTAGAACTGTTGGTGCGGGTGTTGTTGCTACAATCATCAAGTAATTTTAACATGTAAGGGGAAACCCTTACATGTAATTAAGTCAAGGAAATCTAATGACCGTTAAAATCGGACTCAAGTGTTCTGAATGTGGTGACATTAATTACACAACAACCAAAAACAGCAAGACAGTTACTGAAAAAGTTGAACTTAGCAAGTATTGTCCAAGACTGAAAAAACACACTGTTCACAAAGAAGTGAAATTAAAAAGTTAAGTCCCTCAAAAGACTTAACTTACATGCAGGGTAGTAGCTCCAACGGTAGAGCGTCGGTCTCCAAAACCGCAGGTTGTGGGTTCGAGTCCCTCCTACCCTGCCACTAGTCGAGGTAATACAATGGAAAAATTAAGAGCTTATTATCATCATTCTAAAGCTGAATTGTCAAAAGTTATATTTCCGACAAAAGAACAGATTCGAAATGCTTTCATTTCTGTTTTCGTTGTCGTAACTGTAATTTCACTCTTCTTAGCGCTGATTGATGCTATTATGTCTTTTTCTTTATCTTCTTTAATTTAAGGAGAAAGAATGGCACATAGATGGTACGCAATTCAAACCTATGCAGGTAGTGAACAAGCAGTTAAGAAGGGAATTATTACACTTGTCAACGATCATGGTATCGCTGATAAGGTGGAGCAAATTCTTGTTCCAACTGAAGATGTAATTGAAGTTAAGAATGGTAAAAAAAAGATTAGTGAGCGAAGTCTTTATCCTGGTTATGCATTTGCAAAACTGGATTTAGATACAGCACTCTGGCATCTTATCCAATCATTGCCAAAAGTCGGAAGATTCATCGGTGAAGCAAAAAAACCTACACCTTTGAGTGAAAAAGATATTGCATTGATTTTGGAGAAAGCTGAGAAAAAGGGTGCGCCAAAACCAAAAATCTTCTTTGAAAATGGTGAGAGTGTTAGGATTACAGAAGGTCCTTTCGCAAACTTTACAGGTTCAGTTGAAGAGTATGATATGGTTCATGGCAAACTCACACTCAATGTGTCAATCTTTGGTCGAAGTACCCCAGTTGAGATTCTCTATTCTCAAGTTGAAAAAATAGTCTAAGCGTAAAGGAAAAGAAATGGCAAAAAAAGTCATTGGCGAAATTAAATTGCAAATTGAAGCTGCTAAAGCAAATCCATCACCTCCAGTTGGACCAGCTCTTGGTCAACGTGGTGTAAACATTATGGAATTTTGTAAAGCATTTAACGAAAGAACAAAAGAGTTAGCAGGCTTTAGAATTCCTGTTGTCATCACTGTTTATGCGGATAAAAGTTTTACATTTATCACAAAACAACCACCTGCTACAGATCTTATCAAAAAAGCAGTTGGCCTTAAAAGTGGTTCTAGCAACCCTTTGAAAAATAAAGTTGGAACACTTAGCAAAGCTCAAATTCTTGAGATTGTTGAGAAAAAAATTTCCGACCTTAATACAACAGATCGTGAAGCAGCTGCGAAAATTATTTCTGGTTCTGCACGAAGTATCGGTATTAACGTCGTCGATTAATCCTTACCCCTTTACCGTCAGGGTTATAAAGGCGGAAGCAAAATTATGCGGAGATAAAGAATGGCAAAGAAAGTAAATAAACGTTTTCAAGAACTTTTGAAAAAAGTTGATAAAGAAAAAAAATATTCAGTAGCTGATGCACTCGGTAATATTAAAAATCTAGCGTCTGCAAAATTTGATGAAACAATCGAAATCGCACTTAAACTAAATGTTGATCCAAGACATGCTGACCAAATGGTCAGAGGTTCTGTTGTCCTTCCAGCGGGCACTGGTAAAACAGTTCGTGTTGCGGTTATTGCGAAAGATGAAAAAGCAGATGAAGCAAGAGCAGCCGGTGCTGATATTGTTGGTAGTGATGATTTGATTGAAGAGATTCAAGCAGGTCGTATCAACTTTGATGTCTTAATTGCTACACCGAACATGATGGGTTTAGTAGGTAAGGTTGGACGTATTCTTGGACCAAAAGGTATTATGCCGAATCCAAAAACAGGTACTGTAACAATGGATGTTGCAAAAGCTGTTGAGAATAACAAGGGTGGTCAAGTTAACTTCCGTGTTGATAAACAAGGAAATATTCACGCAGGTATTGGTAAAATTAGCTTCTCATCTGAGCAAATTAGAGAGAATTTTGAAGCATTTATCAAAGCAATCAACAAGCATAAGCCTGCATCATCAAAAGGCAAATATATTAAATGTGCTGCATTATCACTTACAATGAGCCCATCTATGAATCTTGAAAATCAAGAGCTAATCGACCTTAGATAAAACACTCATCTAAAGCTTTCGTCCATTGAATTTGGTAAGAAAGTTTTAGTGCTTTAAAAATTTTAGTCATAAAGTATTGCTTTATGGCATTTACATGTAAATACTTAATCTTATGATTGGAGAGAGTAGAGGCGAAAGCTTAATTTGGGTTAACTCATCTCTACTTGAAATCACCAGTTGGAAAGGAGAAAAATTGACAAGAACAGAGAAAGCTGAATTTATTAGTTCTCTAACTGAAGAGTTTAAATCTTCCGACGGTTTAATTGTTTGTGACTATAAAGGTCTTAATGTTAAAACGATCGAAGCATTGAGAAATGCTTCAAGACCAGAAGCTGTTAATGTTAAAGTTATTAAAAATACTTTAGCATCAATTGCTATGACAAATGCTGGTATCGAAGGACTAGAACTTAAAGACACCAACATTTTTGTTTGGGGTGCTGATCAGTTAGCCGTTACTAAAGTTGTCGCTACATTCGCCAAAACAAATCCAAATTTTATCATTAAATCTGGTTTTGCTGGTGGTATTGTGGTTGATGCTGCTAAAGTTGAAGCACTTTCTAAAATGCCATCACGTAATGAGCTTATTGGAATGCTTCTATCAACTTGGATGGCTCCAATTACAAACTTTACCATTGGTCTTGATGCACTTCGTGCTAAAAAACAAGAGTCCGAATAGAGTATATTTGTAAGGCTCAAGTCTTACATGTAAGGTGCAAGAGCAGGACTCTTGTAAAATCATTATAACTATAAAATAATCAGGAGATTTGAAATGGCAATTTCAAAACAAGACGTATTAGAGTATATTTCAGGTCTTAGTGTACTTGAATTGAGTGAACTTGTAAAAGATTTCGAAGAGAAATTTGGTGTATCTGCTGCACCTGTAATGGTAGCTGGCGCTGGCGCTGGTGCTGTTGCAGAGGCTGTTGAAGAGAAAACAGAATTTGATGTTATCCTTAAAGATGGCGGCGAGAAAAAAATCAATGCAATTAAAGTTGTTAGAGAAATTACAGGTCTTGGTCTTAAAGAGGCAAAAGACGCTGTTGAAGGCGCACCTACAACTGTTAAAGAGGGTGTCTCTAAACAAGTTGCTGAAGAAATCAAAAAGAAACTTGAAGAAGCTGGCGCTGTCGCTGAAATCAAGTAATTTTTTTACTTTAAGAGAAGCCTTGTGCTTCTCTTTTGAAACTATATTCTTGGATATTAATTAGTCGTTACAACATCTATCAAGCGATAGATGAACCTACTGCCCTTTTTCAAACAACTACACGAGGTAGACTCATGTTAAATAGCCTAAAATCTGGAAATCGCTTACGAGTCGATTTTTCCAAAGTCCCAAAAAAAATTGATGTACCAAATCTACTCCAACTTCAACAAAAAAGTTACGAACAGTTTTTAAATGTTGAAAATTTCAAAGAAGAGAGTGGCGTAGAGAAGGTTTTTAAATCTATTTTTCCTATTCATGATCCCCAAAACAGACTTACGTTAGAGTATGCCGGATCTGAGGTTGGAAAGCCTAGATATACTGTCCGCGAATGTATGGAGCGTGGCCTTACTTATTCTGTCAGCTTAAAAATGAATATTCGTCTTATTCTTTGGGATAAAGATGAAAAATCCGGTGAAAAAACTGGTGTAAAAGATATTAAAGAACAAGCAATTTTTATTCGTGAAATTCCTTTGATGACTGATAGAACTTCATTTGTCATTAATGGTGTTGAAAGAGTTGTTGTTAATCAGCTTCATAGAAGCCCGGGTGTTATTTTCAAAGAAGAAGAGAGCCCAACGGTTGCTAACAAGCTTATTTATAATGCTCAAATTATTCCAGATCGTGGTTCTTGGCTCTATTTTGAATACGATGCCAAAGATACCCTATTTGTTAGAATTAACAAACGTAGAAAAGTTCCTATTACGATTCTATTTCGTGCACTTGGATACAGCAAACAAGATATCTTAAAACTTTTTTATCCTGTGCTCAATATTATGATTCGTGAGAACAAATTTTTAATCGAATTCTCAGCAGATAACTTTTTAGGGCGTGTTGATTTTGATCTTAAAGATGAGCATGGAAACCTTCTTTTAGCAGCAGGTAAGCGTCTTGCGCGAAAAAAAGCGGAAAAATTTATTGAAGATGGTATTAAGTTTATTGAGTATCCTGTTGAAATTTTGGTCAATCGCTTCCTCTCTTCCCCAATTATTGACAAAGATAGCGGTGAAGTGCTTTACGATACACTTGCGCAGCTTGATGAAGGTAAATTGGCTAAGATTATTGAACAAAAATGCGAAACAATTGAAATTGCGAATGATCTCGCAAGTGGTGTGGATGATGCGATCATTAACTCCTTTATTGCGGATACCGAAACCCTTAAATTACTTCGTCAAACAGAGAGCATTGAAGATGAAAATGACTTAGCGGCCATTCGTATCTATAAAGTTATGCGCCCTGGTGAGCCTGTTACTAAAGAAGCGGCCAAAACATTTGTAAAAGATCTTTTCTTCAACTCTGAAAGATATGACTTAACCAAAGTTGGTCGTATGAAAATGAATCATAAACTTGGACTTACCGTGCCTGAGTATGTGACGATTATGACGAGTGAAGATATTATTAAAACAGCGAAATATCTCATCAAAGTTAAAAATGGCCAAGGTCATATCGATGACCGTGATCACTTGGGTAATAGAAGAATTAGAGCAATTGGTGAGTTACTTGCAAATGAGCTTCATGCAGGTTTGATTAAAATGCAAAAAGCAATTCGTGATAAATTTACAGCTCTAAGCGGAAGCGTAGAAGAGTTGATGCCTCATGATTTGATTAACTCTAAAATGATTACTTCTGCAATTTCAGAGTTTTTCTCTAGTGGACAATTATCACAATTTATGGATCAAACAAATCCTTTGAGTGAAATTACGCATAAAAGAAGACTTTCTGCTCTTGGTGAGGGTGGTTTGGTTAAAGAGCGTGCAGGATTTGAAGTCCGTGACGTTCACCCAACGCACTATGGTAGAATTTGCCCTGTTGAAACACCAGAGGGGCAAAACATTGGTTTGATTAATACCCTTGCGATGTATGCAAAAGTAAATGATTTAGGTTTTGTGGAAGCACCGTATCGTAAAGTTGAAAATGCAACGATTATGGAAGAAATTATTTATATCACAGCAACACAAGAAGAGGGATTGGTTATTGCCCCAGCAAGTACTAAAATTAATGATAACAACGAGATTGTTGAAGATTTGATTGAGGTAAGGGTTGATGGTGAAACTGTATTGATTGAAAAAGAGAAAGTGGACTTAATCGACCTCTCTTCCATGATGATCGCCGGTGTTGCAGCCTCTTTAATTCCATTTTTGGAACATGATGATGCAAACCGTGCACTAATGGGTTCAAACATGCAACGTCAAGCAGTACCTTTAGTGAAATCTGACGCTCCAATTGTTGGAACGGGTGTTGAAAAAATTGCCGCACGTGACTCATGGGAAGCCATTAAAGTAAAACGTGCTGGTATGGTTGAAAAAGTCGATAACAAAAATGTTTATATTCTAGGGGAAGATGAAGGTGGTGCATTTATTGACCATTATGCCCTTCAAAAAAATCTCAGAACCAACCAAAATACAACCTTTACACAAAAAGTTATTGTTCGAAAAGGTGATATGGTTGAGGCTGGTGGTGTCATCGCCGATGGACCTAGTATGGATCAAGGTGAGCTTGCCATTGGTAAAAATGCGATGGTTGCCTTTATGCCATGGAATGGTTATAACTACGAAGATGCAATCGTTATTAGTGAGCGTATGATTCGTGAAGATGCTTTTACCAGTGTTCATATTTATGAAAAAGAAGTTGAAGCTCGTGAGCTTAAAGACGGTGTGGAAGAGATTACCAAAGATATTCCAAACGTTAAAGAGGAAGAGTTAGCACATCTTGATGATAGTGGTATTGTAAAAGTTGGTACCTATGTTACTCCAGGTATGATTCTTGTGGGTAAAGTATCGCCTAAAGGTGAAGTAAAACCGACACCTGAAGAGAGACTTTTACGTGCTATTTTTGGTGAAAAAGCAGGACATGTTGTCAATAAATCACTTTATGCTACTCCATCGTTAGAAGGTATTGTTGTGGATGTTAAAATCTTTACAAAAAAAGGTTATGACAAAGATCCACGTGCTGTTCAAGCATATGAGCAAGAAAAAGAAATTTTGGACCGTGAACATCATGATAAACTTTTGATGTTAGATCGTGAAGAGATGTTACGTATCAATGCATTGCTTCTAAAGAATCCATTGCAAGAAGATCAAGAAATCAGTAAAACAAACTATAAAAAAGGCGGCTTTATTAAAGCAGAAGATCTTCATAATGTAAATCGTTTTTCAATCAATTCGATTGTAAAAGCATTCTCAAATGAAGTTCAAGATGATTATAAAGATCTTAAAATGTACTTCCAAAATGAGAAGAAAAAACTCAAAGAAGAACACGATGAGAAGCTCAACATCATTGAAAAAGATGATATTTTACCAAGTGGCGTTGTTAAGCTTGTTAAAGTTTATGTTGCAACCAAACGTAAACTTAAAGTGGGTGACAAAATGGCTGGACGTCACGGAAATAAAGGTATTGTTTCGAATATCGTTCGTGAAGTGGATATGCCATACCTTAAAAATGGTGAGATTGTAGATATCGTTCTTAATCCATTGGGTGTTCCAAGTCGTATGAATATCGGACAAATTCTTGAGGTTCATTTAGGACTTATTGGTAAACGCCTGGGTGATCAAATTGAAGAGATATTCAAAGAGAAACAAGGTGACTGGATTAAAGCACTTCGTGAAAAAATGATTAACATTGCAGACGTTGCAAAACTGATGGATGCTAGGAATTTTATTGATAAAGTTAATGATGAACAATTATTGACATACGCAAGAGATTGGAGCAAAGGTGTTAAATTTGCAACTCCAATTTTTGAAGGCGTTAATGTTGAAGAGTTTGAAAAACTCTTTGAAATGGCAAAAATTGATACCGATGGAAAGACTGACTTATACGATGGTATGACAGGTCAAAAAATGCATGAAAGAGTCAATGTGGGTTACATGTATATGTTAAAACTCCACCATTTGGTTGACGAAAAAGTTCATGCACGTAGCACTGGACCATACTCATTGGTCACACAACAACCTGTTGGTGGTAAAGCACTCTTCGGTGGACAAAGATTTGGTGAGATGGAAGTATGGGCACTTGAAGCATACGGTGCTGCTCATACACTAAGAGAAATGTTAACAGTCAAATCAGATGACGTTGAAGGGCGTATTTTAGCTTATAAAGCACTCACAAGAGGTGAAAATGTCCCTCAAACAGGAATTCCTGAAACATTCTATGTTTTAACGAATGAGTTGAAGTCTTTGGCTTTAGATGTTGAGATTTATGACGAGGTGGAAGAAG
>JAVHRG010000311.1:0-8853 GCA_036171535.1 Sulfurospirillum sp.
CTGAGATTGAGCTCTTTTAAGTGAAAAGGTTTTTTTAAATAATCATAGCATCCAAGTTCAAACGCTCGTGATATATCTTCGATGTCAATGAGGGTAGAGATAAAAATAACAGGCATTATTTTTTTGTGTGCATGCAGTGTCTCCAAAATGGTTAATCCATCAATATTGGGTACATTGATATCAAAAACAAGAAGGTCGAATTTTTCATGCTCCAAGATTTGTAAACAGACATTGCCATCTCTTACGGGAGTGATAACATGACCAATGGTTGTCAGATATTTTGTGATGGATTCATTGAGGAGAATATCATCTTCTAAGAGTAAAATTTTCATGTGGTTAGCGCCTTAAATTGATATGAGAAGGACGTTATATTTTCACTTGAATGCAGTGTGATTTTCACATTTTCTTCCTTACAGATTCTTCTAACAAGATTGAGACCCAAACCAAAGCCTTCTTGCGATTGCTCTTCTCTATAGTATTCTTCAAAAATTTTTTCGGGTTCTTGAATTTTTCGTGAGTGTGATGCTATAAAAAAATGACAGTTGTCATGCTCTTGATGTAATGAAACAATAATTTTCTCATTCTCAAAGGTATATTTAATAGCATTGGTGAGATTGTTATCGATGATACGCTGTAATTTTGTCTCATTAAAAAAGATATATATCTCATTACAATTGGATTCAAAGAGAAACATTGATTTTGCTTTGTCAGCAACTTGAGCAAAAAAATCAATGCGACTACGGATATAATCGACTAAATCAATCCTTTGCTTCATATAGTGAATATGATCTTTTTTAACCAAATAACTCAAATCATCATACATTGAAAAGATGCTTTTAGCGGCAACTTCGATATTTTCCAAATAAACACTTTTCCCAAATTCCATCTCATGCAGTTCGATATTTCCCATGATAACGCTGAGTGGTGAATTCATTTCATGTACCGTATAACGCAAAAATTGCCTATGGGATGCCAAAAGATTTTCGGAATAATTCATCTGCTGCTCTAAGCGTTTGGACTGTTCTTCATAATCGCGCGCACTTTGTTCAATTAAATGGGTCAATGATTCGATCGTTTTAAACGTTCTAAAATAAGAAGTATCTTTTTTATTCTTATCGGTGTTTGTATTTTTGACAGCAGCAGGGCTCTTTTCTGATTCGCTTAAAGCAACAACGGTGAGTGTTTGGTTAAGGAGTTTATTGTGGCCATCGTGATGATAAAATTCTGAGTAGGTGTAAAATCCTGAAGTTGTGGCCGTTCTTGCAAAGGATCCAATACCAAGTTTGATGAGAAACGGCATAAACCTTCGTCGTGCCATACAGGAGAAGATAAAAAATGTTTCTGTATTGATCGATTGTAAATTTTCCAAGGATTCTATTGGATCTTTCATCAAAGATTCGGCATCGCCAAAGCCAATTCTGACTTGGTCTCCTTCACTAAGATTTCCACTGTAACTAAGACTGCCATCTTCATGTTTAGCAATGACGGCTCTTACCATCGTGACGCCATTCTTTTCAAGAATAAGGGGAAATTCTGTTTGTGAAAAATTACCACCGAGGTATTTATCATAAAAATCAGTAGCTTTCATATCATCTATCATGTAAACTCTATTATTTTGAACCTTGGTAAGTATATGCGTGAGTCCTATAGGTTTCCAATCAAATTTATAATTCGTTGCAACTTGAAGAATATCAGAATTTAAAGAGACTCCCACCACACCTTCCCCTATGAGCGTATGTTGGGATGAAATATAGGTTTGCTCAAATTTTCCATTGTCTCCTGCCATACCACCACAAACAGGAATAGTGGAATCGAAGGTTTCAACGCCTTTCAAAAACTCTTCGGCATTCATATGGGTACCATCAGAAAAAAGAATCAGTAATTTTGTCTTGGGTGTTATCAAATCCGATGCTAATTTTATACCGCATTGAAACGAATCATCATCTTGTGCATAGGCTGTCTTGATAAAGGTGTGTTCAAAAATACTAATAGAAATAATGGTTCGGAATGTTGTGATAGATTCGCCGTATATCTCTCCATCAGTGGTCGTTCCTATACAAATAGCGCTTGGAATATGACTGAGGATAACGTCACTGGTATACTTTAACACTTCTTTACCGTGACCACAAAATATTTGCACTAAAACATTTTTTTCATTGACAAATAACGAAAAATCTATAATACTTGGCAGAGAACCTGTTTCATAACAAAAATTATAGGTTTTCATAAAACGTTTTCCTTCACCATTTGACCTTAAAATAAAGATACCCAATAGTAGCTTTTAAAAAGTTGCTATAAGATATGAAGTTACAAAAATAAGGCTTTACATGTAAAAATATTACTTATTTACTCATAAATTTTTGTTTAGAATAAGGCGTATTTACAATCAATACGGATGCTATATTCATGCTAGATTACTAGTATATAATCTTCAGTGAAAGTAAAGACAACAAAAAATACGTAGGTTATGGGAGGCCAAAAAAATATTCTATAAAACATGAATAATACAGTGTATGTACGTGCTTCATAGTGAATTTAAATGGGTGAGTTTTTTGATAGTTCATAGTAGGTAATATGCAAAATATACATATTATAGGCCTTTAAAATGAGATTTTCAAAAAGCTTATAGATACCAATATGCTCTTTTCGCATATTATTGCATTTAGAAATAAAGTAACACTAAATTTATAAGGGGTAAAACATGTTAAAGAAAATGTTGATCATCAACGGCGTTAAAACGACTTTAGTTGCGGACGTAGAAGATAAGTTATCCGATGTGCTTAGAAAACAACTAGGACTTACGGGTACAAAAGTAGGCTGTAATAGTGGTGAATGTGGTACGTGTACGGTTATTCTTAATGGTAAACTCGTAAGATCATGTATTACGAAGATGAAAAAGATTGAAGATAATGATGAAATTATTACGATTGAAGGTGTGGGTACTAAAGACAAGCTTCACCCACTTCAAATTGCTTGGATGGTCTATGGTGCGGCACAATGTGGTTATTGTACACCAGGTTTCATTGTCTCAGCGAAAGTTCTCCTAGAGCAAAACAACAACCCAACACGTGAAGAAGTCAGAGACTGGTTCCAAAAAAACAAAAACCTCTGCCGTTGTACAGGATATAAACCTCTCGTTGATGCAGTTATGGATGCAGCAAAAATCATAAGAGGCGAATTGGCAATCAAAGATTTCTGGAAAAAAATACCAGAAGGTGCGTCATTGGTTGGCTCATCTTATATTCGTCCTTCTGCTATGGCAAAAGTTACGGGAACATGGGACTTTGGAGCAGATTTAGGCTTAAAACTTCCAGTCAATACCCTTCATGCAAAAATTGTGCAAGCCGAAGTTTCTCATGCGAATATTATCTCAATTAATACCGAAGAAGCTAAAAAAGTCCCTGGTGTTGTTGCCGTTTTAACTTATAAAGATGTTAAAGGAACGAACAGAATTAATGGTTTGGCTTTCCCTACGAATAAAGGTGATGGCTTAGATAGACCAATTTTAAATGATACAAAAATATTCCAATACGGCGATGCAATCGCTATTGTCCTTGCTGAAAATGAAAAAGCGGCTCACGAGGGTGTTGATAAAGTTAAAGTGGAACTCGAAGTTTTACCAGCGTATATGAATGCTCCTGATGCAATGGCAAGTGATGCTATCGAGATTCATCCAGGTACTCCAAATGTTTACTTTACCAACCACATTAGCAAAGGTGCTGAAACTGCTCCAATTATGAAAGAGGCTGCTTATGTTGTTGAAGATAGCTTCTATACACAACGTCAACCTCACTTACCTCTTGAGCCAGATGTTGGTTTTGCCTATGTGGATGATGATGGGAAACTCATTATTCACTCAAAAAGTATCGCACTTCACTTCCATGCACTTATGATTGCTGAGGGTGTGGGTATGAAAGCAGAAGATGTTTATATCGTCCAAAACAATACAGGGGCTACTTTTGGTTATAAATTTAGTCCAACAATGGAAGGATTATTGGGCGTTGCAACGATGGCTACAGGTAGACCAGTTTACCTTGAGTTCAATATGAAACAACAAATTACCTACACAGGTAAGCGTTCTCCATTCTGGACAACAATGAAATTGGCTGCCAACAAAGAAGGTAAACTCTTAGCATTGGAATCTGATTGGAGTGTTGATCATGGTCCTTACTCAGAATTTGGTGACTTGTTAACACAACGTGGTTTCCAATTTGGTTGTGCAGGGTATATGATTCCTAACATTCGTGGTAATGGACGCACTGTTTGTACCAACCATGGTTGGGGTTCAGCATTCCGTGGGTACGGCTCTCCTGAGATTATGTTCCCTTCCGAAGTGCTCATTGACGAATTGGCTGAAAAAGTTGGTATGGATCCATTTGAATTCAGATATAAAAATATTTACAGACCAGGGGATACTACACCAACAAGCTGCGAGCCTGATGTCTATTGTTTAGAAGAACTGTTTGATAAAAGCCGTCCTGTATACGAGTTAGCGAAAAAGACAGCTGCAGCAAAGAATGCTAATGCCGCTCCAGGTAAAAAATACGGAGTGGGTGTTTCTACCAACATTTATGGTTGTGGCTTAGATGGTCCAGACTCTTCTGAAGCATGGGCAGAGATTACCGCAAAAGGTGTTACTGTAGGAAATTCATGGGAAGATCATGGTCAAGGTGCCGATGTTGCTACCTTAACCTTTGCTCATGAAACGTTAAAACCTTTGGATCTTAAACCAGATCAAATTGATTTGGTCTTGAACGATATGACTAAAACACCAAACAGTGGACCAGCAGGTGGAAGTCGTTCGAATGTTTTAACGGGTAATGCTACGGTTGTTGCATGTAGAAATTTACTTGAAGCCTTGAAAAAAGCAGATGGAACATATCGAACTTATGCTGAGATGATAGCTGAGGGTCGTGAGGTTAAATACATGGGTAAATGGACAGCACCATGTACGGATACACCTCCAACAGATGGACAAGGAAATCCTTTTGCAGCGTATATGTACGGTGTTTGTATCGCTGAAGTTGAGGTCGATACCAATACTGGTAAAACTAATGTCGAAAAAATGATGTTAGCATCCGATGTTGGTACCATTATCAATAGACTTGTTGTTGATGGACAAATGTATGGTGGTCTTGTTCAAGGTATCGGTCTAGCGTTGAGCGAGGACTTTGATGATCTTAAAAAACACACAACCTTAACAGGATGTGGTATTCCAAAAATCAAAGATGTTCCCGATAATCTTGAGCTAATGTATACCGAATACCAAAGACCAAACGGCTTACTAGGTTCTGCAGGTGCAGGTGAAATGCCTCTCGCAGCTCCACATGCGGCAATTATTAATGCTATTTACAATGCGTGTGGTGCAAGAATTACGCACTTACCAGCACGTCCAGAAAAAGTTTTAGCAGCGTTAGCTAACTAGCCTATTCTGGAGAAGCTTGTTAGAAACTGAGTGAGGTACTTTTGTATCTCACTCAGTATTTTGCCTTTAACGCGACACTATGAGGATATAAGAATGGATTTAGATAAATTATTGGAAATTAGCAATCAATGTATTCATTCAGAACCTCCCGTATGCGTAGCATCGTGTCCGGTTCATATGGACGTGATTGCATTTGTGACTGAAATTGAAAAAGGTGATTTTGCTGGGGCTTACAAAATCATGGAAAACAAAATTCCTTTTAGCAGGCTGATTGGAAAAATTTGTGACCATCCTTGTGAAACAACGTGCGTCAGGAAAGACGTTGGAGGAAGCATACGCATCAGCGAACTCGAAAAAACCGTCATTGATTTAGGGTATATGAAACCTAAAAAACCTTTCCTTATGCCCAAGACAAAAGGCAATGTTGCCATTATTGGTGGGGGTTTAAGTGGGTGTGTTGCAGCGATTGAGCTGGATAAAAAAGGCTATAAAGTTAGCATTTATGAAAAATCAAACCGTTTAGGTGGAAGCCTTTGGGATTATGAAGGAAAAGGGCTTGAATCTTCTGTCATAGAAGAAGAGCTTTTGATCATAAAACAAAAAGGTATTGTTATTTGTTATAACACCGAAGTATCAGAAGAAAATCTCCAAAGTTATATTGAAAAATACGATGCAGTTTACTTAGGAACAGGAGTTTGGAGCGAAGTATATTCTATCAACCCTGATACACTTCAAGCCAATGAATCATCTTTGTTTATTGGAGGAAAACTTCAAAGTCAAAACTCTTCGGTTATTGATTCACTCAGTTCTGGTAAACGCGCAGCTATTTCTATCGACCGCTATATTACAAAAACTTCTATGCATGCCTCTAGGGAGCGTGAGGGAATTTTTGAAACAAAATTGAATTATAAAATTGATAACGTAAAATCCATTAATACAGTAGTGAAAACATCGCATATTTATTCCGATCATGAGGCGATAGCAGAAGCCAACAGATGCCTTAAATGCCAATGTGATGAGTGTATCAAGGCGTGTGCTCATATGCAACGATTTAATATTACACCGGATAGATACATTAGAAGCATCAACCATAATGAACGGATTGTTTTGGGAAACAGAAGTGCCAATACGATGATTAACTCCTGTACGGAGTGCGGCTTATGTAAAGAAGTCTGCCCCATCGGAATTGGGATGGCTGATATTATTCATGCCACAAGACTGAGCATGATAGAACGTGGAAAAATGCCACTTTCAGCGCATGATTTTGCACTGAAAGATATGCAATTTAGCCAAAGTGATTCCTTCTCAATGGTTCGAAAACAGCCTAGTAAAGAACAATCCAAAGATCTCTTTTACTATCCTGTGATTGCCTTTTCTGGCTATGCGAGAGGCTTGTACAAAGGCTCTGGAAAAACGGGTTATCTCTTTTATCCAGGATGTCAATTGAGCGCAACCCATACGGATTATATTGGCGAGATTTATAAACATGTGGTGGGTATTATCAAAGCAAAAGATGCGGATAACGATGTTGGTCTCTATTTGGGATGTTGTGGAGCACCTGCTGATTGGGCAGGAAGGCTTGATCTCATGCCAGAAAGTGTGGAAAAAATACACAAAGTGTGGACAGAAATGGGTGAGCCTACATTTATCTTAGCCTGTTCGAGTTGTGCTTCGACCTTTGAAAAATACTTACCGATGATCAAGACGATCTCTTTATGGGAAGTGTTAGATAAATATGGTTTGCCTACGACGGATATTAAAAAAGGGAAGCGTGTCCTGAGTATCCATGATGCGTGTGCTAGCAGACATAATACAGCAGTTCATGATAGTATAAGAAGCATCGTGAAAACATTAGGTTATACCATCGAAGAACTTGAATATTCTAAAGAGAAGGCCAAATGTTGTGGCTATGGTGGTTTAGTTTCAAATGCGAATCCTGAACAAGCCGATGATTTTGTGAAGGACCGTATTAACGAGAGCGAACAAGATATTCTTGTCTATTGTGCGATGTGTAAAGATGCCATTGTTAAGGGCAATAAACGTGCTTTTCATGTTTTGGATCTCATTTATGGCATTGATAAAAGCCAAGCAGAGTCTCAAAAAATGCCAACACTCTCAGAGCGACAAAACAATCGAAAACGACTGAAACATCAACTTCTTAAAGAGATATGGAACGAAGAGGAGCATGCTGTGAATACGACGTATGATTTTACCCTGCATATTACCGATGAAATCACCGCAATGATGGAAAAGCGATTTATTATGGTGAGTGATATTGAAAAAGTAGTCAATAATTCCATTACGCGCAAAGAGCGGTTTTTCAACCCTGAAACATCTGATTTTCTTGCACGTTTTAGAGTTCAAAATGTGACATATTGGGTGAAATACGAAGAAAGTGGCCGTGACATCACGATTAAAGATGTCTACTCTCACCGTATGGAAGTAGTGGAAGGCTAAAAATGGAAACTAAAATAGATACAACAACTGTATGGATGTGCGACAAATGTCATAAAGCATTGGTTTCACAGAAGGTCAAAGTGCGCTATCTTGAGGGAAATTTTGAAGTGGAACTTTTAAAGTGTCCTACCTGTAATATGGTTTTTATTAGTGAAGATTTGGCCTTAGGTAAAATCCTTGAAGTTGAAAAAAGCTTAGAGGACAAGTAACGTGAATGTGTATGAAAGCAGTCCTATGCAAGAAGCTACAGGCGAAACCTTACGTCCTGGAGGGTTTAAACTCACTGATCAAGCCGTAAATTTTTGCGCCTTGAGTGAGAAGACCCGTGTTCTTGATTTAGGCTGTGGCATGGGAGCTACAGTTTCGTACCTTTACAAAAACCATGCGATCAACGTAGTTGGCATTGACCCCTCCAAAAAGTTGTTAAACATTGCAAAAGCAAAAAATCCTTTTGCAACCTTTATTTCGGGGTCGGGTGATGCACTTCCTTTTGAAAAGGAGAGTTTTGAGTGTGTCTTGGCCGAGTGTACTTTGTCTCTGATGAATGATTTACATGTAAGCTTGAGCGAGGTGTACAGAGTTTTAGAAAAAGGCGGTTGGTTTGTTATTAACGATGTTTATGCAAAGAACCCTGAGACGCTTAAAGAAATGGACAATTTTGCTATCACTTCGTGTATGCGAGGGATGCATGATTTACTTGCTTTACAAGAGGCGTTGGAAACGATGGGTTTTGAGATCATGCTTTTGGAAGATTGTTCTCATTTACTCAAAGAGCTCATGGTCAAAATCATTTTCTCTCATGGTTCTATGGGCGCATTTTGGAGTAAAACCATTGAAGATGAAGCACCACAAACGTGCTGTCATTTTGAACAAAACATTAAACAATGCAAACCGGGGTATTTTATCTTAATCGCAAAAAAAGGAAAAAACAATGGATGAATTATCACTACGTTTGTTTAAACTCTCATCAG
>JAVHRG010000312.1:0-8832 GCA_036171535.1 Sulfurospirillum sp.
TGATGAAAACAGTCAATCAACTTCTATTGGCGCTTTCAAAAGCATTAGATAATGCTAAAAATACAGCACATGAAAATGCAGCGGTCGCAGAAGAATTGGCCAGTACATCTATGCAAATAGGTATTTGTACAGAAAATGCCGCGAAAGAAGTAAACGAAACAACCAATGAAACAGAGGCAGTTGTCTCTATTTTAGAATTAAGCGAGAAAAGTTCAACGCGATCAGGGAGTGTTATTGCCAATGTTACTGCCGAATTGCATCATGCGGCAGAGGAGGTTCTTTCTGTTTCAAGTAATCTTCAAGGCGTTGTTGTGAGCCAAACAGATCTTTCTTCACGATTGAAACATCTTGATCAAGAAGTTGGGCAAGTTCAACAAATTCTTTCTGTGATTGCAGATATAGCAGAACAAACGAATCTTTTAGCCCTTAATGCTGCCATTGAAGCCGCTCGTGCGGGTGAACATGGTCGCGGTTTCGCTGTTGTCGCAGATGAAGTTAGAAAACTTGCAGAACGTACACAAAAGAGTTTAGTCGAAAGTAACGCTACCGTAGCAATCATAGTCCAATCCGTTTATACGGCTACAGAGATGATGAGGGTTAGTTCGCAGGAAATAAAAAGCCTTGGAGAACGAGCAGAAACAACGCAAAAATTAATGCGCAGTACCGTTATTAATATCAATACTGCCAAAGAGATCGCTTTAGATAATGCACAAGAAGCTAAGTTAGGGCGAGAGAAAACTATGAATGTTATAGAACGTATCCGAAATATCAGTCATATCTCAAATACCAATGCGAGAAATGTGGAAGAAATTGCTTCTGCTGCAGAACATCTTGCTAAATTGTCTGAAGAGTTAAATGTTTCACTATCAGAGTTTAATACAGCTCTTTAAAATACATAAAAAGTATTCAATATCTAAAAGTACGCTTCGTTTGACATAAAAAATTATCTGTTAAACAACAAGAGATATAATAATCTATTCAATGAATTGATTAAAATTGGTATGTCAAAGGAGTAGATTATGCTTGATAGTACGAAAAAGTTGTATCGCTTAGCAATCGCTTTAGTATGTTTGGTTTCAGCGGCATTTGCAGAAGAAATTGGATCGGTTGATACAGCTTTTGTTTTTTTAGGGGCGAATCATAAGATTGTGATTGAAGCATTTGATGACCCTAAAGTGCCAGGCGTTTCCTGTCATCTCTCTCACGCAAAGACGGGAGGGGTAAAAGGTACTTTTGGTATAGCAGAAGATACTTCTGATGCTTCTATTGCATGTAGACAAACAGGTATTATTACGTTACCACAAGAGATTCAATCCAAAAAGAGTGATGGAGAACGTGTCTTTAGAGAATCCACATCGTTGTTATTTAAACATATGCAGGTGGTTCGATTTTATGATGTAAAACGCAATACGCTGATTTATTTAACGTACTCTGATAAACTCATTGATGGCTCACCCAAGAATTCTATTTCAACGGTGCAGATTACAAATTCTATTTTTGAAAAATAAATGAAGTCGTGAATATTTTGTGGCGAAGGTTAACCTTAGCCATATAAAACGTTAACGTACGAGCATGTATTTTTAGAGACATGCTCGCTTTTGCAGGTTAAACAACTCTTTTATTCACGAGGTTATTTTTGCATCTGTATCCAAATACCATCCTCAGCGCGATGAATCACATAATCCACAATCCCAACACTTTTTAAAAGGGCATCATAGTCACGTTTCATGCCATCTCCATGCATTTTATCCATCGCTTCTCTATCGATTTCTTGACCTCTTTGGCGCATATTTTCCTCAATCTGTTCTTTAATCTCAGAGGTTCCTTTACCACCTCCAACAAACGTTGTACCACCTTTTTTAAGTACGCGATAAATCTCTTTAAATGCTAAGGCAGGCTCTTCCCAAAAAGGAAGAGAGCCTCTGGATATAATTAAATCCATCGTCTCATCTTCCAATGGAATGGCATGCACATCACCTAAAAGCGTTGTTGCGCGTTTCTGCAACCCATCTTCAACAATATTTTTTTCAGCGTTCTCCAATGCTTCCTGCGCTATATCAAAAAAAATCATATGCAGATTTGTTATCTTTGCAAGCGCAAGCCCAAAGTAACCGCCGTTTGAGCCTACATCTAAACAACAACCCTCTGTAAGATGCGTGTGCGCTTTAGCTTTTTGCGCATAATAGTCATATAAAGGCTGCTTCACTGTTCGTGATTGTTCATCATAGTGTTCAAAATCCATTTTTCATCCTTTTACATGTAAAGAAGCGCTCAAGTATTTGAGCGCTTAAAATTGTTAATATTTTATGCTTACATCAAGCCCAAAAACACGCCCACGATCATAGTAATACCCCGTTGTGTAACGTGTTGCATAATGCTCATCGGTAAGGTTTCTAACGTATAAGGTGAGCGTTGTTGTGGTATTGCCCGCTTTAAAGTCACGCATAATATTGGTATCAACGCGCGTGAAATCACCTAAATCAACGTTATATGCCGTTCCCATTGCCGATGTAGAGGTATGCCAGCCGCTCTCTTTTTGAATGGAAAGGTTGGCTCGGTATTTGTCCCACTCTTGTGTAAGCAATACGGTGTATAAATCTTCAGGATTGCTATTACCAACGTTATCTGTGGTAACGCCGCTACTGGTGATAGCGTCATATTGTAAAAGATGCGTCCAACTTGCTTTATAGCTTGTGCCTGTCGAAAACTGTCCTTTGAGAAGAAGCTCTAAACCGTTGCGTTTTGTATCGGATTCGGTATAGTAATAGTACGTTTGACCATTGAGTACATAGGTATTAGTTGCTGAAGTATCCTGCGCTTTTTCATTATCTGTTTTAACGCTAAACCATGTCAGCATAGGGTTAAAAGCTTTATCGTAATTGGCTTCCAAACTGGTTTCAAAACGCTCTTGTGTTTCAGCATGAAGCGTGCCCGTTTTGGCTTTAACGTCAAAATCGCCCATCGTTCCTTCATCACCGTGATAATATCGTGTGCTTATGTTATATATCGGTGTCATTTGCCACTTTGCACCTAACGCATAAATTTTGGCAGGTGCCATATCGGTATCGTTATCTGGGTTCTTTGTTGCACTTGTGCTTGAGTAGTCGATATGTTTTTGATCTTGTCTATAACCACCATCAAGTACCACTGCACCATCAAAAAGTTTTTGCTCCACTGTTCCAGCCCAACCTAAAACATTGACATCAAAACGGTTATAACTAGCACTATTGTTGGCACCGTATCCTGAACTATCCGTGGATTGCACGCCTAACATGACCGTTGTATCGCCATAACGCATATTGTGACGTAAACTAAAGCCGTCTGTTTTTTCCCAATAAGGTTTTGGATTTCCGATGGTTGTTGCGGGTGTTGTTCCTCCAAAGGATTCATTACTGTACTCGGTATGCTCATAGCGTGTGCCAAACATTGAAGCTAATGTTGCGTGATTTTCATTCCATTGCAGGGTTGCATCACCGCTAACAATCTGTGTTGTAATAGGATCATAATACCATTTTGAAGTATCTAAAGCACCCAAAACAGTGACACCTCTTTGCATATCAAATGTCCCTGTATCTTTATAGGCCAACAGTTTTGCGCTCAAATTTTTATAGGTAAATCCTGTATTTGCCATTTTAACATCAGCGGTCTGACCATCAAACCATGTATCATTGGTTCGTTGATCGAGTCCTGACCACATACCTCCCACAAATGCACTTGAATCATCATTTGCGACACGTGACCCTAAATAAAGGCTCTCTTTATTGGTTCCCGGAATGCCTTCTGTTTTTTCAAGAGAACCCGATAAAATCGCTTCCGTTTTTTCTGGTTGTTTGGTTTTGATAATAATATAACCCACATTCAATCCTGAACCCGAAGTGGATGAGCCGATGTTAATTGAAGGTCCTAATGTCAAAGACGAAGAACCTCTCACGATTTGAATCTCTTCAATCGCATTAAGAGGAAGCTTTTGGAGAATTTTATTGGCGGTAGAAGGCAAAATAGCACCATCAATAATGTAGGTGAGCGATCCACCACCCCGGACATTGACAAAATAAGGACTTTTCCGACCTTGATAGGTGACATCTACGCCTGTAGCGTGACTGAGAAGATCAAACATATCTTTAGGCGCAAGGTCTTTAATATCTTCTTGCGTAAAGATTTCAACGCCCGCTTGTGCGCTGCTTTCTACTTTGTGGGGATTGAGTATGCTTGTAGGGTTTAAATCCTCACGCACGACGGGAGATGATCCATTGTTGCTATTGCCCGTAGCGCTAATAGGATCAAGTTTGTAAATGGTATCAGCTCCAATGAGCGATAATGGAAACACGAGAGATGCTGTGACTAGGCTGAGAGAGCCAAGCCATTTCTGGGACGAAGACATATTACTACTCCTTAATAATGAAAGATTGTGGTGCTAAGATTACATGTAAAGCTTTTTCATCCAATGTCACACCCATAAATAGAGCGTAAAAATTTTTAGTTTCTTCACGGATGTCGATGGGATACTCAGCGGGATACAAAAGACTTGCTAGCCATTGAAGCCCTAAAAAGCGCATAAAAGAGGGTGGTCGGTCAAACCAGTTAAACGGTGTTGTAGGGATGAGATAGATGCGTTTTTCTTGAACCGCTTTGATGTTTTTCCACAAGGGGTGTGTAGTAACGGTATTTAAAAAGTTCTCTTCTTGGGTAATGATCACATCAGGGTTGTAGAGAATCACTTGTTCCATCGTAAGTTTTTCAAATCCTTTGTGATTGGACGTATGACAGCGATGGACATTCACATTCCCTAAGATTTTTAAAATCTCAACGTGAATAGAGTCATCGCATTCGGTACTGAGTCCATCAGTGCCTTCTGCGTAATAGACTTTGGGACGCTTCTCTTGTGGGATAGAGCTGACAACCTTTTTGACATCCTCTAAAATACCTTGTGTACGTTTTGAAAGCATATCACCGCGTTTTTCTTGATGCAAAAGGCGTCCTAAAAATTGAAAAACTTTAGGATAATCTTCCATAGATTCCGCCACCGCATAAACGTAGGGTATATTAAACTGCTCTAGTTTTTGGTTGACATTACCCAAAGGACTCAGCGGTGAAGTGGACCACATAAGAAGTAGATCAGGTTTTTGTACGAAGAGTGTTTCGATGTTGGAGGTTTGCGCCCCTCCACTCATAGAACCCACAACGGGTAAGTCCCTGCTACTGGGGGCAAGAAAAGGCTTGTTTTTCTCTTGTACTGCAATGACCCACCCTGCCATAATAGAGGGATCCATCGCGTACAGTATGTAACTTCCATAAGGGGAGGTCGCATAAACTTTATGGATGGATTCGGGTAGGGGTACTTCTCTTCCCACCATATCAGTGATTGTAGTGGCATTTAAAGACATTGAAAAAATAGCTCCTAAAATAAGTTTACATGTAAGATGTTTCATGGTGCCTCCTTTAAAACGCTATATTATAATATATATAACGATAAGTATGCAAGTTTTATTCCTTTATTTATTAATAAATAGGATATTAATGGTCTTTAATGACGCTATTTTAGCCGATATTGATGCGTCTTCAAGAGATAAAGGTGTATTCAAAACAGTAAAATTTGAATGAAAGTCAAAAATTGGATTACCTCCGAGTCAATTTTTTTATAAGCTTTGTTGCGTTAACATACTTTGATGTCAGATTCTTAAAATTGTGTTAAATAATAAAAATAATAAAGTATGGTTGATACGATGAGCGAGTGCAATCTCTTAGATGTTTTATCCAATAAAAAAGTGTTATGTGTTGAAGATGAAGCCTGTATTTTGAATAATATTATGGAATCATTGGAGCTTTTTTTTGGCAAAGTGGTGGGTGTTAGAGATGGCATCGAAGCGCTGGATGAAGCCCAAAGTAACCTCTACGATGTTCTCATGCTTGACATTTCTATTCCTCATATGGATGGTTTGGAAGTGGTGAAGAAAATCCGTGAGTTTGACAAAAAAATTCCCATTATTATCCTCTCCGCACACACGGAACAAGATTATCTCTGGAGGGCTGTTGAGCTTAAAATCACTCGCTATTTGGTGAAACCATATGATAAAGATACGCTGATTAAAGCGCTAGAAGATGTTGCAATGGAGCTCATTGGACATACACCGATGTTTCAAATAAACGCTACATGTAAATATGATTTTTGTAAAAAAACCATTTGCCATCCCGAAGGTGAATTAGCCCATCTCTCCAAAAGTGAGAGTAGGCTTTTGGAATATTTTTTAAAACGTCCGAATCAAACGGTTACATATGAACAGCTTTTTGATTACATGTGGGAGTTTGAACAGCCGAGTAAAGAGGCGCTCAAGTCGATTGTGAAAGAGCTTCGTAAAAAAATAGACAACAATTTTATTAAAAATCTTTACGGCATAGGGTACGTGTGTGAAATATAGTTTCAAAGCCATCGTTGCGCTTTTTATTGTTCTTTATGCCATCATTACATTGCTTTTTTTTAATTTTTACCGTGAACTTGCAATGAAAGATGCTAGACAAGAAGCCTTTTTTGTTTTAGATACAATGAATGCGATTCGTGATTATGTCTCTTTAGTACAAAGACCGCTGATTGAAGAACTCAAAGCCAAAAAAATGTTAGTCGAAGATTTTTTTGATCCAAGGTTATTATCCTCTTCGTATATAACTCGCGAAATTTATAACATACAAAAAGAGAAGAAAAATATCAATTACGACTATAAATTGGTGGCAATAGACCCTTTAAATCCCGATCATGCGGGGAATGTGTTTGAAAATGAGATCTTAGAAAATTTTAGAGAGGGCAAGGTCAAAGAGTATTCAAGTATTATTCAAGAAAAAGGTACGCGTTATTTTTATGTAAGTCTTCCGATTCGCAATAGTCAAGCATCGTGTTTACAGTGTCATACAACCAACAGTGCTCCCAAAGCAATGATGGAACAATACCATCATATTCCAACGTTTGAAAGTAAAGTAGGCGATGTCATCGCGATGCTCTCTCTTAAAATTCCTGTTTACAACATTTTGACTTACCATGTGAAAGAGTTTGTGGTAGGGGGAACGGTTATGTTGATCGTTTTTATTATTTTTATTTTGTTCATCTATAAAATTTATCGCAATGAACAACGGCTTAAAGAGAAGACAAATATGCTGATGATGAGTCAAAATCGTTTGGCTTCCATGGGTGAGATGATTGGCAATATTTCACATCAATGGCGACAACCTCTGGCTCAGGTTGGGTCTATTTTGATCAATCTTGAATTGCACAGTGATAAAGATAAGCTCACCAAAGAGAAGTTAACACAAAAGATTAAAGAGGCCAATGAACAACTTTCCTTTATGTCCAGCACCATTGATGATTTTAAAAATTTCTTTGTTCCCTCTGCATCGAAAAAAGAGTTTAGTGCTCAAGAAGTCATTTACAGAGCTCAAAAGCTGTTGAGTGCTTCTTTAGATAAGTATGCGATTCATGTGCGTACTGATATTCAGAACAATTTTATACGGTACGGGCATGCAAATGAGATTGTTCAAGTGCTGATTAACATTATGAACAACGCCAAAGAGGCATTTTTGATACATGAAATTAAAGAGAGAACGATTCAAATCACAGCTTTTTTACAAAATGGTGTACCTGTGATTACGCTTGAAAATAATGCAGGTTGCATTGATGAGACGGTTATCGATAAAATTTTTGATCCCTATTTTACGACAAAAGAGTCTAGCAGTGGGCTAGGGCTTTACATGAGTAAGATGATTATCGAAAAAAACAGTGCCACCATTTGTGTTGAAAATAGTAATGACGGCGTTATCTTTACAATTATTTTTTAGTTTTCTTATTTAACACAATTTTAATACTTCCCCCTTTTCTCCCCTTTTTTCCTGATAGTATTCTCCATAAGGCATTAGTGCTGGTTGATCTTTAAAGAATTTAAGTTTTATGTGTCAGTTTAAGGACTGCCTCAGTAGGCTTATTTGATTTGAGATTCAATTTTTCAAAGGAGGAAACATGAAAAATTGGGACAAATTGTTACTTGGTTTGTTCATGGGTATCAGTATCTTCGCAACAGGGGCACTTGCTTCTGACGAGGGCGGGCATACGATGCAAATGACGAAGGAAGCGCGGGATGTCATTGCTAATCCTAAGGGGACAAAGGAAAGCAGAGGCATTGTCTCGTTGCAAGACTACATTGTAGAAGAGCAGGCTATGTATGACTGGCTCTTTAAAAACCATCCTATTTTTACCAAATATGGTGGCAAAACGGTCGGCAAACTTGTGGTTGCAGATCGTGGACATGAGTGGCTAGCGGAAGGTCATGGTAAAGACATGTCTAAAGCGAGCAAACGTGGAGCTGATGCTCTTAGTTCTATGATGTATCGGGTAGCAAGAACGTCAACACTTAGCTATCCAAATAAGTTCATTGGACCAGAAAAATGTGGTGAGTGTCATCCTGCTCAATACGAAACATGGAGCAGATCACGACACGCAACAACCGTACGCTTTCCAGGTGAGCATCCAGAGGTCAACAATAAGTTAAATGATCCTGTATTCTCAAGTGATTCAGCATCTATCTTACCACAAGGTATTACCCCAGACGTCATTTACTGTACGATTGGGCATTTACGAACCAAACTGGGTTTCTTTGATGCTTGGTTACTTCGTGGTACTTACCATGTAGAAGGTGGTCTTCTTAAAAATGGTACAGGTCAAATCACTGCGGGTGCAAACCAATTCCAACGAACATGGGCACTCAATCTTACGCCTGAAGTTGCACAAAAAATCAAAAAATATGTCCCTGATTTTCCTGTAACACTAGCAGACTATGGTGTAAATGGCGGTTA
>JAVHRG010000313.1:0-8768 GCA_036171535.1 Sulfurospirillum sp.
GGGTTAAAATAACCTTATACATGCCTCTCCTTTTTGGTGTATTTATTGCTTATGATTTATTAGATTGTAACTAACTTTATCTTTTCTAAAGCTTTAAAGAGTGAAAAAGCATTTTTTGAGGTCAAATTGTGAAGTTCGGTGACACTCATATTTAAAAGCTCCGCCATCTTCGTTGCAACCAAAAGTGTATAACTTGGCTCATTGCGCTCCCCTCGATGAGGCATAGGGGTAAGGTAAGGAGCATCCGTTTCAATCAGGAGTTTATCACGAGGAATGAGGGGTAATACCTCAACTAAATTCTTGGCATTTTTAAATGTTAAAACGCCGCCTATACCGAAGTAAAAGCCTTTATCTGCCAAATCTAAAAGATGTTTTGATGCATTATAACAGTGTAAAACACCGCCTACTTCGCATGCTTTTTCCTTTAGCAAAATCTGCTTGCTATCTTCATTGGCATCTCGAATATGAACGATGAGAGGCTTTTTAAACTCTCGTGCAAGCGCAATATGCTGAGCAAAGACGACGTGTTGTCTCTGCTTTTCAATCTGCTTTTCTTTCGTATCTTCAGGTAATCTAAAATAATCTAAGCCACATTCACCCACGGCAATACATTTTTCATCTTGCAAAAAAGATCGTAGGATTTTTTCGTCATACTGTTCATGATTATACGGATGAACACCCGCAGCAAAGAAGATATGTTCATAGCGATAAGAGAGATCTCGTGCATAGCTAAGATCGTTAATATCCGCGCCAGGAATAATGATGCCCTGAACTCCTTGTTCATAGGCTTTTGTGATAACAGCATCAACATCATCCCTAAAACGTACATCATCTAAGTGGCAATGAGTATCAATAATCATCTAAGAAACCTCAACCCTATTTCTGCCATTTTTCTTCGCAATATAGAGTGCTTTATCCGCTTGATTAATCATCTCTTCCACACTCTCTAAATCTCCAAACGTCACACCAATAGAAACACTTACCCTAAGATCTTTTTTCTCTTTGGTATGAATATGTAATCCTGCAACTGCATGATTGAGTTTAATAAAAAACTCCAACGCCTTTTTTTGGTCAATATTTTTAAGCACAACACAAAACTCATCACCACCCAAACGCGCAATAAAATGATCATGGCTAAGATGTTTTTGAAGTGTCTTGGCTAATTCAACGATAACCGTATCGCCAACACGATGCCCCAACGTATCATTGATCTGTTTAAATTTATCCACGTCAATTAAGCCCATAGCAAATGGCTCATTTTTCTTTTTTGCCTCTTTAAAATACTCTTGCATCGCATCAAAGAAATAACGTCTATTAGCAAGCCCACTGAGAAAATCATTTTGCGCCATATCTTCAATTTTGGCGATATACTCTAATGCATCCAGCGAATTATTAATACGACACGCAATCTCTTCTCTCGTAAAGGGTTTGTTAATAAAATCATTGGCACCAATTTTGAGAAATTTAGCAGAGATAAGATCCGTATTAGTCCCCGTCATCGCAATAATAGAAATTTCATTTTTGCTGCAGCGTTTGCGAATCTCTTTGGTCAGCTCAACCCCATCAATGACAGGCATAAGATAGTCCGTCAAAACAAGCTTAATGTCGGGATTATCCTCTAAAAAGGCAAGGGCTTCTTCACCATGCGCTGCTACAAGGACTTTAAACATTTGGTGCTGTAAAAGAGATTTGATCTGTGCGCGAGTTGCCATGGAATCATCCACAACTAATACTTTGATATCGCGATTTTTATGCAACCGCTCAATCAGTGTAAAAATATAATTGACATCATCAATGTTGCCTTTATAAACATAATCAATCACATCTTTTTTCAAAATCTTTTCACGAATCTCTTTTTCCATCGAGCCAGTAAGAATAATAGAAGGAATTTTATGTGCCAAAATCATATCCACAACTTCGCCATCAGGGGCATCGGGGAGATTAAGATCCAGCAATGCTACAAAATAGTCACTATCTTTTTCAACAAGATTTTGCGCCTCTTCAAAGGTATATGCCATATCAACATCAAAATCAAGGTTTGATTCCATTTTTTTAACAATCAGTTTAGAGAGTGCTTTATTGTCTTCGACGATTAAAATTTTTTCTCGTGCCATAAATGATCCTAGCGATTACATGTAAATTAGTTTTCATTGTAACATAAAAGATTTAGTACTTTTATAAAAATATAAACGGCTGAAAGCCACTCTCAGCGCTAAAGGGCTATTGCAAATCTCTACTTTCCAAAAGAGATTTGGCAAAAACAATCGCTTCATCGCTGACATTTTCACCACTCACCATGCGTGCTAATTCAACAATACGCTCCTCATCTTTCAGAGGCACAACGTGGCTTACCTGTAAAGCGTCTTTGGTCACTAAAAAGTGTTGATTGGCAACAGAAGAGAGTTGTGGTTGATGTGAAATTGCAAAGATTTGATATTTCGTCGAGAGTGTTTTGAGGACATTTGCGACACTCATCGACTCTTTACCACTGAGATTGGCATCGATTTCATCTAAAATCAACACGCCTCCACGAGAGAGTAAAAATTCATTGTGGGTGGCTAAAAAAGCAAGACGTACACGATTATATTCACCAGAGCTAATCTTTTTAAGATCGACTTTGCCTAAGTTTACATGTAAAGCATCAAACCCCAATTCATTTAAAGCACTCTCTTCCAAACTTAATTGCAAGGAAGGCATGTAAAGCTGTGAAAGATAGTCATTGATGCGCGCTTCTAAAAGTGGCAAATATTTTTTGCGTATTTCACTGATTCTGAGGCTTTGAATGTTCACTTCATGCTCTGCTTTTGCAACGGCTTTTTGCAGTTGGCTCTTTTCAAACGCAATGTTTTCATAACGTGACAGCTCTTCTTGTCGCTTTTGCTTATGCTCTAACGCCTCTTCAATGGAGCCATAACGTTTTTTGAGTTGCGCAATCTTTTCAATACGATCTAACAGTGATTCAACATCAATCTCTTCAAGGGCTTCAAGCATTTCATTTTGTTTTTCAAATACCAAACGAAGCTCATTCATAGATGCATCAAAAAAGCTACTATCCGCTTCAATAAGATTTAAAACCTCTATAACGCTGCTCTCAAATTCAAAAATCGTACCTGCTTTTTGCATTGCAGCTTCAATCTTTTCTTTTTTAGAAAGTGATTTTTTAAAAGCAATCAGTTCTTCGTCTTCACCAATTTTAGGGGTAACTTCATCGATTTTAGCAATTTCAAAACGTGCAAATTCTTTGAGATCTTCCACTTTTTTTTCTTCAGCTTCAATGCTTTCAAGCTCATCTTTGAGCTTTTTATACTCCACAAAAAGTGCCTCAAAAGCGGTGATGGCTTTGAGATGATTTGGCTCTTTACTCGCACAGACACCATCAATAAGCCCTAACAATCGACTGTTTTCAAACTCACTATTATCTTTGATGGAGAGGTAATTCACGAAGGTTCGAGAAAGTTCTACCATTCCTTTTTTAGAAACGGCTTGTGTATTGATAAAATAGCGTGCATTTTTAGCTTTGAGAAATTTAAAAATATTGGGCTCTTCCTCTTCAAAACCAAAGGCATCTAGACCTAAATTAGACGTAAGCGTTGCCTCAATGATATCAGCATGCACATCCCCATACCCAAATAACGAAAGCAACCCTTGCATCAATACTGATTTACCAGCACCACTAGGTCCACTAAAAACAACCAGTCCTTTTGAAAACTCTATATCACACTCAGCAAAGGAGAGATGATTTTTAATGAATAATCGCTCTATCACACGTGCCCCCAATGCAATTTCTTTTTTAAAATATCAAAATAATCTCGATCCAAACTGTGAATCAGCTCCGCACCCTGCTTTGCACTTCGAACACAGACACGATCCACCTCATTCATCGTATAGGTATCTTGCCCGTCCACAACAATTACCGTATCGCCGTCGCTCTCAAACGAAACTTCAAAATCAACCGGTAAGACCAATGGTCGTTGGCTCAAAGAGTGTGGGCAAATTGGTGTCAAAATCAGTGCCTCTGTCAGAGGATACACAACAGGACCTCCCGCTGAGAGGTTGTATGCTGTTGAGCCTGTTGGCGTGGAAACGATTAAACCATCGCCATAGTAAGAGTTAAAGAGTTGCCCATCAACATAGGCCTTAATATTACTCATATGTGAGATCTTCGAACGCGATAAAACAATGTCATTAAACGCAACTACTTTTTCAATTTTTCCGTTTACATGTAAAGAGACTTCAAGCATCATTCGCGTATCGATACGGTAATTTCCCACAAAAAGCTCTTCAATAAAATGGCTAATTTCATCGGTCTGAATATCCGTTAAAAAGCCCAGTTGACCCGCATGAATTCCTAGAACTGGTTTGTGATATTTCAAACTCTTGCGGCATAACGAAATAAGTGTACCGTCTCCTCCAAGAGAGATGAGAAAATCACTTCGTGTGCACATCTGCTCAAAGCTAACACCCGCACCGCATCCCAAAAGTTTGGCACTTTTTTCTTCAATGAGTAAGGTCACGTCATGCTTGCTCAGTGCCGCCTCAATCTCGTGCACATAGCCACACAGTGTTCCATCATTGGGTTTGCTGACAAGCCCTACGGTCGTAATAGTGGTTAATTTTTTTGTATGATTGGTTATTTTCATGATAACTCATTCTATCGTGTCTTTTATTAATCAGCGTTTATGCTATAATTTCGCGACATACAGACCTCTTTAAGAGATCTTAATTTACAGGGAGAAAACATGAAATATCTATTTTTGATGGCAATGACACTACTACTTTTTAGTGGCTGTGCTTATAAAAATGAAGCAATTGCACTCGATTCATACAAAGCAGAGTACAAAGGACCTGTTTCTAAAGATAAAAAGACAATCTATCTTAGAACGGTTAAAGATCTACGCGCGAACAAAAGCATTATTGGCTATGTTGATCAAAAAAGCGCAACGGCAATTAAGTTTTACAGCAATGAGAACTTTGCTGAGAAATACGCAGAAGGTTTAGGCTATGCACTGAATCTTGCAGGCTTTAACATTGATGCAAGCAAACAAGAAGCAAGCTTGGTGGTCGAAGTGTATATCAAAGATATTGAGATTATTTATAATGATAAAAATTTTGATACTAACCTCAATGGTGAGATTGAACTCGAAGTTATTGTGCGCAAAGGAGACGATGTTATCACCCAAAACTTCCGCCAAAAAGGAAGTAAATGGATGGCACCATCAAATAATTCTAAAGATTTAGAGCCTTTCTTATACACTCTTTTTGCAGATAGCATTGACCAAATCGTTACTCGTTTGACACGCTTTTAATCAGAATTTTTCAAGAGTTCTCAAAAATACACTTTCACATTGATGCGTGGGTTTTCTTTACTGAAAACTCATGCACTTTGATTTTCTAACCTTTTGAAGGAAGATTTTCTTCTTACCAGTTACTTACCACAACTCTATTTCTTCCATACTTTTTAGCCAAATAAAGCGCTTGGTCTGTCTCTTCTATAAGTGCTTCTTTATCGGTAATCACTGCGCTTAAAGAACAAATGCCTATGCTAACAGTCACTTGTATGACCTCTTGTGTTGTAGAAATAGTAGATACCGTTGTCTTTTCAACAATGCCACGTAAACGCTCAGCTAAAAGCTCCGCCTCTTGTTTATTGGTACTAGGGGTTATAATGGCAATCTCTTCGCCACCATAACGCGCTACAATATCGCTGTCGCGAACAACTTCTAAAACTACTTTTGAAAGATTTTTAAGAACTTCATCACCGACTTTATGTCCATAGGTATCATTGATTTTTTTGAAATGATCCACATCAAGAAGCATAAAGGTTAAAGGGAGTTTATAGCGTTTTGAAAGAGCAACTTCCTCGCTAATACGCTGATCAAAATAGCGCCTATTCCGAAGATTTGTCAGTCCATCCGTAATACTTTCATGCTGTAGGATTGCCATATTTTTGACATCAGTAGCGGTTTGAAGGGCAAGTTGTCCTACCAAATAAGCGAATATCCCACCAAGGAATAATGTAATAGCCGTAAGAATAGAAAGATGATTACACTCATCACCAAAAAGCCATAAGTTATAACCAAAGAGGAAGTATCCCGCAATAAAAAAGAGAATAAAAATACTTAAAACCTTCCATCGCCCTTTGATACTTCCTTCAGGAAGTTCAAGAATCAAGTGACTAATTGGCGTAAGGGCACGAACAAGGAAGAGAGCACCAATGAGCAACAACGCCAATTCAATAATCATCGTAACTGAATACATGCAACCCCAAAATAATACGAAATTTTTTAAATATATACGGACGATTGTACCACAAAACATGACAATCTCCTCTAAAATAAACTAAAGAAAAGCTACATTTAGCTATACTGATTGCTTTTAAAAAACGATATTCAAGGGTGCATCAAAATACCCTTATTTTAGGATAAACATTGAGAAGTCATTATTGTACAGATTTAGATGTCGCCAACATCGGCGAGACCGTAGAAGTGTGTGGCTGGGCAAATAGCAACAGAGATCATGGTGGTGTCATCTTTATTGACCTTCGTGATAAATCGGGACTTGTACAGCTTGTTTGTGATCCAACCGATAGTATTAAAGCACATGAAATTGCTGCTCTTGTCAGAGATGAGTTTGTTCTCAAAGCTAAAGGACGTGTAAGAGCTAGAGGCGAAGGCTTAGAAAATCCACGCCTTAAAACAGGTAAAATTGAAATTGTTGTGGATGAACTCATCATTGAAAATGCCAGCGAAACCGTTCCTTTTGTCATCGGTGATAATAACGTAGGCGAAGATGTCCGTCTTAAATACCGCTACCTTGATCTTCGTAATCCTAAAGCCTACGAGATTTTCAAACTAAGAAGTAAAGCGACCATAGCCGTTCGTAATTCACTGGATGCACAAGGCTTTTTGGAAGTTGAAACGCCTATTTTGACCAAGTCAACACCTGAAGGTGCACGGGATTATCTCGTTCCAAGTCGTGTACACAATGGAGAATTTTACGCCCTCCCTCAATCTCCTCAGCTTTTTAAACAACTTTTAATGTGTGCAGGATTTGATCGCTATTTTCAAGTAGCAAAATGTTTCCGCGATGAAGATTTACGAGCGGATCGTCAACCTGAATTTACACAAATTGATCTTGAAATGAGCTTCTGTACCCAAGAAGACGTCATGAAAGTCACTGAAAATCTTTTAAAAGACGTTTTCAAAGCCTGTGGTCATGAGATCACTATTCCGTTTAACCGCATTCGTTTTAAAGATGCGATGGAAAAATACGGCTCCGACAAACCTGACCTTCGCTATGATCTTAGTATGATCGATGTTATCGATATCTTTGCTAAGTGTAAAAATGAAATCTTTAGTAATATTGCCAAAGATACAAAAAGAAACCGTATTAAAGCACTCAAAGTTCCAAACGGTGACAACATCTTTTCCAAACGCCAAATGCAAGGGTTTGAAGAGTATGTACGTAAATTTGGAGCATCAGGACTGGGTTATTTCCAAATGAAAGAAGATGGTCTTAAAGGGCCATTGACTAAATTCTTTGATGCAGAAGATTTACAAGCAATCGTCGATTCAGCCGATTTACATGTGGGTGATGCAATCTTCTTTGGTGCAGGTGAGAAAAAGCTCGTTATGGATTATATGGGTCGTTTTCGTATCTTCCTAGCAGAAGCGATGAACATCATTCCTAAAGACAGATTTGAGTTTGTATGGGTGGTTGATTTTGAGATGTTTGAAGTGGAAAATGGCAAAGTCAAAGCGCTTCACCATCCATTCACTATGCCAAAAGACATTGATAATACACCAATTGATGAGATGGAATCTATTGCGTATGACGTCGTTTTAAACGGCGTAGAACTGGGCGGTGGTAGTATCAGGATTCATAAAAAAGAGATTCAACAAAAAGTCTTTAACCTCCTTGGTATTAGTGATGAAGAAGCACATGAGAAGTTTGAATTCTTACTGGATGCCCTCAAATTTGGTGCACCTCCACATGGCGGTTTGGCAATCGGACTTGATCGTATGATGATGCTGATTACCAAAAGTGAGAGTATTCGTGATGTGATTGCCTTCCCTAAAACTCAAAAAGCACAATGTTTACTCACACGCGCTCCAAGTCCAGTTGAGAGCGATCAACTCAGAGACCTAGGCATTCGCCTTCGCGAAAAAGCAAAATAGTCTTTGCGGCTAATGCTTGACGCTTTTACATGTAAAAAATTTTAAAAGGATGTTAATGAAGAAACTATTTTTGATTATTGGCGCCCCAGGCAGTGGTAAAACAACGGATGCGAGTTTAATCGCAGAAAAAAATAGCGATGTCATCGCACACTATTCAACCGGTGAGTTGCTTCGCGATGAAGTTGCTAGTGGTAGTGAACTGGGTAAAACAATTGACTCATTTGTCAGTGCTGGCAATCTCGTTCCTCTTGATATCGTTATCAATACCATCGTAAGTGCCATCAAAAATAGCCCTAAAGATGTCATCTTAATTGATGGCTTTCCACGCTCCGATGAGCAGATGAAAGCACTTGATGCCATTCTTGCCAAAGAAACGACTGTCAAACTTGTCTCTGTCGTTGAAGTTGAAGTGAGCGAGCAAGTTGCATGTGATCGCGTTCTAGGACGTGCCCGTGGAGCCGATGATAACGTTCAAGTATTCAAAAACCGTATGAAAGTTTACACTGAGCCTTTAGCGGGTATTCAAGCATTTTACGGCGCAAAAAACCTTCTTCATAAAATCAATGGCGAGCGTACCATCGAAGAGATCGT
>JAVHRG010000314.1:0-1696 GCA_036171535.1 Sulfurospirillum sp.
AGTGGTGAAGTGGTTATCGTAGCAACGGCTGTTATGGGCTCACTTGTAGGCTTTTTATGGTTTAACTGTTATCCAGCACAAATTTTTATGGGTGACAGTGGAAGCCTTAGTATTGGCGCATTTATTGGCTATATGGCGATTATTTCTAAAAACGAAATTTTATTGATTTTTATTGGTTTTGTTTTTGTACTCGAAACAGCTTCGGTTATTTTACAGGTAGGAAGTTTTAAAACACGCAAAAAACGTATCTTCCTTATGGCGCCGATCCATCACCATTTTGAGGTGAAAGGTTGGCCAGAAAACAAGATTATCGTGAGATTTTGGATTATCGCTCTCATGTCAAATCTTTTAGCACTTACGGCATTGAAAATCAGATGATAACACTATTCGGACACGGAAAAACAACCAAAGCTATTGCAAAACGCTTTGCGGGGCAATGTCAAATTTTTGACGACAACTTTACATGTAAAGCAACAGACGCGTTTGGTAACCTCTTGTTACCTCCTTCAGAATTCGATCCTAACGCGAGTAGCGTTGAGATCCCAAGCCCTGGTTTCCCAGCGCATCACCCCTTAATCCAAAAAGCACTTCACGTTACCAGTGAATACGATTTTTTTAAAGAGTCAATGCCTTTTAGTATTTGGATCAGTGGAACGAACGGTAAAACAACCACAACGCAAATGTGCGAGTTTCTCTTGCAAAAACAAGGTGCACAGGCAGGTGGTAATATCGGTACGCCCCTAGCAGAACTCAGCGCCAATGCTCCCATTTGGATTTTAGAAACCAGTTCTTTTACGTTTCACTACACGAAAGCCACCGCTCCTGACATCTATCTTCTGCTTCCCATCAAACCAGATCACCTTACATGGCATGGAAGTATGGAAGCATACATTGAGGCAAAACTTTCACCTCTTTCACGAATGCGTGAAGGCAGCGTTGTCATCCTTCCTAAAGCGTATGCCACAGTCAAAACACTCGCACATGTGATTACATATGAGACAGAGGAAGATCTGGCAGAGCAAATGGGCATAGATATTGCAAAAATAAACTTTAGAACACCATTTTTACTCGATGCAGTCCTCGCGACATGCGCACAAAAAATTCTTCTAGACACAATCGATTATGAACTTCTGAATACATTTAAAATTGATCATTACAAAATCGAAGAGTTTCATGATAAACAAGGACGTCTTTGGGTCGATGACTCCAAAGGAACCAACGTTGATGCCACAATAGAAGCGCTTAAACGCTATAAAAACAACGAAATCCTCATCGTCCTAGGTGGTGATGACAAAGGTGTTGATTTGCAAGAGTTGTTTGATTTTATGAAGCCTTTACATGTAACCATTTTTGCTATTGGTACAAATACAGAAAGACTGGCCTCTTTTGCCGAAAAAGAAGGTATACAACTTCACAAATGCTTTGTCATTGAAGAAGCTATGAAACAAATTCATGCCGTTCATACTATCAAAACGGTAGCCCTACTTTCTCCTGCAGCTGCTAGTTTAGATCAATTCAAATCCTACGCACACAGAGGTGATCGCTTTAAAGAGTTGGCACTCGCTTAGGCATAAGCTAGTATTAAAGTTTTTAAGCTATAATTTCAACTCTTCAAAGCGTGGCTGGATAGCTCAGTCGGTAGAGCAGGAGACTGAAAATCTCCGTGTCGGCGGTTCGATTCCGTCTCCAGCCACCA
>JAVHRG010000315.1:0-8637 GCA_036171535.1 Sulfurospirillum sp.
GAAGCTTCTTCTTCTTTATTGGCTTTAATCAGTCGGCTGATTCTTGGAAAAATTCCTGTTGTAAGGGCGATAGCAAAAAGTGCCAAAGGAAGCTGAAAAATACGGTTACCATAGTAGAGATAACTAATACTTCCCGTCACTAAAAAGCTTGCCAGTGTCGTATCGACAAAAGAGACAATTTGTGGTGTAGAATTTCCAATAACCGAGTGCCAAAAAGAACGATTAAACCTTTTGTTACTCTCTTCTAACGTGGCATCTCTCTTATGGCGATACTTGAACCCTAAAGCTAAAAATTTAAAAAAATTCTCTTTTTTAAGAGCAAACAGATGTGCGATCACTTGCAGGACACCACCCACTAAAACACCATAACTCAAAGCATAAACAATCGTTTTGCGATCATATCCTTGAAAAAGAAGGAGTGCGCCTATCATACCAATATTGAGCAGTGCCGTCGAAAAAGCTGAAACGGCAAAATGGTGTTTGTATTGAAGGAGCGAGCCAAAAAGGGTGACACAAAAGATAAGGGGAAGATAGTAAAAGTTAATGGCAACAAAAGGTGCTGCAAGGGAAACTGTTTCATCATCAAAACCAAAGGCAATTATTTTGGCAAAAAATTCACTAAAAAGAGTGATAATCAATGAAAATATGATGAGAAAAAGTAAAAATCGTGAGAAAATGGTATAGGTAAAAAGTGCCTTGCGCGATGTTTTGATAAAGCTAGGGATAAAACTTTGTGTAAAAGCACCCTCTGCAAAAATACGGCGGAAAAGATTAGGAAATTTAAAGGCCACAAAGAAAATATCGCTATAGATATTTGCTCCTAAAATTGAAGCACTCAGCATATCGCGAATAAAGCCAAATATACGAGAGACAAGGGTCCCAATACTGTTTGTGAAAAATGATTTAATAAGCATTGCGTATCTTATCAAAAAATGGTTTAAACAATATTTTTATCTATTTTTCGCTAAGATTTCCTAAGATTATAGGCAACATTTGTCGATATTAAAGCAGAATTGAGCGTTTATTCAAAAAACAGAGGTGCACATTGGGGCTATTTGATAAGATTAAAGGTCATAATACGGACGCGGAAACACAAAGTGATGGTGGCGTGTCTGAATTTAAATCTATTGTTATAGACACAATTAATGTCATCAAAGAACTTAAAAATGTTGCTATTGCAAGTCATTTGAAATCTCCGGAACTTTCTTTTAAGCTTTTGCGTACAACAACGTATTACAGTGATGAAAAGAGCGAAAATAATGAGATGAATGAAGAAGAGTTAAAACTTCTACTCGATGATAGTTTTTTACTCAATCCAAATCTTAAACTGACACAGCATTACCGCGTTGAAATTTATAAAATATCGGATCAAGAAGAAGATCATATCACTCTTCCTGATATAACACTTAGTGGCAATAAAACTTTAACCAAAATTATTGCAATGGTTGCAAAAAATCATGATGTCCAATATACTTCAAAACTTGAAGAAAAAATAATCGAAGATATTCAGATCAAAAAGATTAAGGCAGGTATTTTGGTAGGTATTCGCGATCAAAATATGTATAAAGAAGTTAAAAAAATTGTAGCTAATATTCGAGTAAATGGCATCATCGATCAAAATCAGACGTTTGTTGTATGTCAAGGTGTGGATGAAGTGCCTTCAATAAATGATGATCTTATCTATCACTATAAGAAAAAAATTAATGCTAAAAGTACCGATGGAAAAATTGACTATTCTAAACGAGGGTATGTCCTAGCGGTGGATAAAGATGAATGTATTATTGAATACATTAAACCCCAACTGGGAACTCCTGGGCGTAATTGCAGAGGGGCATTCTTACCTGTGAAAGAGCCTCGTAAGTCTAATGATGCGCTCATTGTTATTACGTCAAATCTGACAAAAAAAGAGAGTGAAACCAGTATCAAATATATTGCAAATCGTGGTGGCTATGTTAACTTTGACAAAGGCAATTATGATATACAAGATCAGATGGAGATCAACGAAATTAGCTTCAAATCTACGGGTTCTATTGATGCAAGTTTGGGCTCAAACATTAAAATTAATATCAAAGAAAGTGATATTCTCAAAGATGCTATTGGTGCAGGTATGAGTGTGGAGACTTCCGAAGTGCATGTTCAAGGTAACATTGGAAGTGGTGCAAAAATTAAAGCTAAGATTGCTGAAATTGGTGGACAAACACATCAGAGTGCTTATATTGAAGCGGATAAAATCATCATTTCAGTTCATCGTGGTGAAGCTAATGGTCAAGATGTTGAAATTGATCGATTAGAGGGTGGCAAAGTCATTGGTAATACCGTGCACGTTAAGCAGATGATTGGTGGCGAAATTATTGCCAATAGTGTAAAAATAGACAACCTTCTTTCTAATGCAAAAATTACAGCGTGTGATCTTATAGAGATAACAGAACTCAAAGGCAATAACAATAAACTTATTATTGATCCAAGTGTCACAAAAGAGTTCAATGAAATGATTGATACGATTAATATTAAAATCGAAAAGCTTGAAGAAGAACTCAAAGCATATCCTAGACAACTCAGTTCAAAAAAAGAGTTTATTGATAAAAATAAACCAATGGCAGAGATGGTTAAAGAAAAGATTATGGAGCTTAAACGTAGTGGTGTTGAGCCCCCTGTGACACTTTTTGCAAAAATTAAAGATTTTCAAGAAAAAGTGATTGACTATAATACGTTTTTGCAGACATTTAAAGATAAAAAAGAAGAGTTGCAAGAGTATCGTAAAGAGCTCAATCAAGTCCAAAATAAAGTATTTTCCGCCAAAATTATCAATCATTCTGCGTGGAAAGAGTTTAATGAAATACGTTTTAGACTTATTTCCCCACCTAAAGATATTACATATAATCCAAAAGATCATGAAATTGTGCGTGAAATTACGCTCAAAGATATGGGAAATGGGGAGTATAGAGTAATGCGTTCCGCGGAGTATAGTAGCAAGTGATAGTAGGAATTGAAGGAAAAGTTGTCAAAAAAGAGGTGACGTTTGTCTATATCAAAACGGCTGCTGGACTGACATATAAAGTGTTTGTTTCATTATCGTGTCTTGGAAAGATCAGCAGTGAGGTGATTTCTTTACATGTAAGCCAAATTATTAGAGAAGACCAACACAGTTTGTATGGTTTTATCGATGAAAATGAGAAAAAAGTATTTGATACACTGATCAAACTCAATGGTATTGGCCCCTCAACGGCTTTGGCAGTTTGTTCAACGCTGAATCCTGATGATTTTGCACAGGCGTTGATCAGTCAAAATGTTCAAGCCTTTCAAAAGGTCCCTGGTATTGGGCCAAAAAGTGCGAAACGTATTTTAGTAGAACTGAGTGATTTTTCATTGCAACTTAGTTCTGATGAGTATAGTTCAGGAAGCATGATCGAAGCCTCTTTGGCGCTTGAAAGTCTTGGATTTAAAAAAGAAATGATTAAAAAAGCATTGAGTACCTGTCAAGGGGCAGATACTCAAACACTCATTAAAGAAGCTCTTAGAAAGCTTAGTTAAATAAAGGAAGAAAATGACTGTAGCCGTTTTATTTGGCGCCCAAAGTTTTGAACATGAGATTAGCGTGGTAAGTGCCATTGCTCTGAAAAAAGTACTGAAAAGTGATATTGTTTATATTTTTTGTGATTATTACCGTAATTTTTATTTGATTCCAACCGATAAAATTACTTCAAAACGTTTTAGCAGTGGTGCATATAAAAAAGATAAACCACTTTATCTTAAACAGGGTGGTTTTTACGCTAAAAAGATGTTAGGCGAAGAGAAAATAATGTTCGATGTCATGATCAACCTTGTACATGGCATGGATGGGGAAGATGGCAAGCTGAGTTCTATGCTTGATTTTTTTGGTGTACCCTACATTGGACCTCGAATGGAAGGCAGTTGCATCAGCTATAACAAACTTTTTACAAAGCTTTACGCCAAAGAAATGGGAGTTGATGTTTTAGACTACCAAGCCCTTCGTAAAGGAAGTAACGAACCAATTAAAATTGCTTATCCATTTATTGTAAAGCCTTTACGCCTTGGAAGTTCTATTGGTATAGGGATTGTTAAGGAAGAAAAAGAGCTTGCATACGCACTTGATGTTGCTTTTGAATTCGATGATACGGTCTTAATTGAGCCATTTATGAGTGGTGTAAAAGAGTACAATCTTGCAGGTTGCAAGACGGATATATTCCATTTTTCTATTATTGAAGAGCCTCAAAAAGAAGAGTTTTTGGACTTTGATAAAAAGTATTTAGACTTTTCACGTACAAAAAGAGTGAATGAGGCTACGTTGGATACCAAAGTAGAAGAGGGCATTCGTGAAGCCTTTGTGAAGCTTTATGATCCACTTTTTCTAGGCGCTCTCATCCGTTGTGATTTCTTTGTCATTGATGGGGTAACATACCTGAATGAAATCAATCCAATTCCTGGTAGTATGGCAAATTATCTTTTTGATGATTTTGATGGTATTATCAAAAATCTTTCACAATGGTTACCCAAAAGTATCATAATGCCTAAAGAATACCGCTATATCAATACGATTCAAGCAGCTAAAGGTAAGTAAAAGTCTTGTTTATGTAGGATATTACATAAAATTTTGCACAAAGGCTCTGATCGATGACCTATGCTAAAAACGAGATAATGACTGCAACAGACATGGTGCGTAACTTTAGTTCCGTATTGGGAAGCCTTACCAAAGGTAAAAGTAAACGTATTGTTATCGTAAAAAATAACCGCTTTGAAGCAGTTATGGTTACCGTGGATGAATACGAAAAAATGAGTGAAGCTGTTAATATTTTGGAAAAAATCTACGCTAGCACAAAAAAGAAGAGTGATGGCTAAGAAAGAGATCGTATTTCAAAATACTACGTACGAATTATCGTATTAGTTGCTTAATCAAAACCAACCTCAAACCATTCTTTTTTTGCATGGTTGGGGCAGTAATAAAGAGATTATGAAGCAAGCGTTTGGCAAGACGTTTCCGCTGTACCAGCATCTCTATCTCGATCTCCCCGGTTTTGGGCACTCATCAATTCATGATGTCATCGATACAGGAGCTTATTCAGACATTGTGCATGTCTTTTTGAAGGCTTTACATGTAAAGCCTCTCATCATTTTTGGACACTCCTATGGTGGTAAAGTAGCGACCTTACTCCAGCCAGAAGTTTTGGTTTTACTTTCCAGTGCAGGCATCATTGCTCCAAAATCACTGAAAGTCCGACTAAAAATAGCACTTTTTAAAATGCTGAAACCCTTTGCTCCACGCTCTTTTTACCGTTTTTTTGCAACCAAAGATGTGGAGGGAATGAGTAATGTTATGTATGAAATCATCAAACGTGTTGTGAATGAAGATTTTAGTGAGCAATTTCTTACATGTAAAGCTAAAACGTTTCTTTTTTGGGGCAAAGAAGACAGGGCAACGCCTCTTTTAAGTGGAGAAAAAATGCACGCTTTAATTAAAGGAAGTCACTTTTATCCGCTGGATGGTGATCATTTCTTTTTTATTAAACAGTCAAAAATAATTGAAAAAACGCTTTTGGAGTTTGAATTTTGAGTACCTATAGATTAATTGTTACTGGGCGCGTACAAGGTGTTAATTTTCGCCGATTTGTTGTGGATATGGCACAAGCATTGAATTATGTTGGATATGCCAAAAATAATACAGATGGCAGTGTTGAAGTAGTGATTAACTCTGAATATGAAGAAGATTTAGAATTTTTTATTAGCAAGCTTTATGATGGTTCAATGTTTTCAGATGTTCAGGATGTTACATGTAAAAAGATTGAGAATATGATCTTTGACACTTTTGAAAAGAGATAAAGAGTATGGAAATAATGGTTACAAGTATAATGCACCTCTGTTTTATTTTAGGGCTTAGCTACTACTTTATAACAGCAATGCAGTGGTATAGTTATAGGCTAGAGCGTATTTTATTTCACTATAATCGTTATGATTGGCACGTGTTCTATTTTCTACTTCCTGTAGTGGGTTATTATCTTCTGGATGGTCTTTTCCTCACTCTTTTTATTGCTCTTTTCTTAATCTCTCTTTTCATATGGCAGCGGAAAATGGACAAGAAGCTTGTTTGGACAGCAAGAGTGAAGCGATTTTTCCTCTTTTTAGTCTTAGCAACCCTTTTTCAAGATCTTTTATGTACGGTATTGGTTGCGTCATGCATGAAACTAGGGGTTATTATTCCTTTAGCGATTGCCCAACTAGCAAGTATGATCTATGAAAAAATGCTTTTTCTTAGCTTTAAAAAAGAGGCTCAGAAAAAATTAATGTCAAATAGTACATTAAAAGTAGTTGCTATTACAGCGAGTTATGGGAAAACCAGTATCAAAAACTTTTTAGCACAAATTCTTTCTACAAAACTCAATGTCTATAAAACACCCAGAAGTGTCAATACTATAGGTGGTATTATTAAAGATATTAACGACGCTTTGCCTAAAAAATGTGATGTTTATATTGTAGAAGCGGGTGCTCGCGCTCGTGGTGATATTGATGAAATTGCGAAACTTGTCAATCCACACATTGCAGTTGTTGGGTGTATTGGGGAGCAGCACATTGAGTATTTTAAAACATTGGAAAATATTCGCAATACCAAGATGGAACTCCTTCATTCTTCAAGGCTTGAAAAAGCATTTGTGCATGAAAGTGCTAATGCCAAAGGAACAGAATCTATTCTTATATTTGGTGCAGAGCTTAGCGATATAGAGGCTTCCTTGCAAGGTCTGAGCTTTTCAATGCTTATTGATGGTGTCAAAGAGAGTTTTACATGTAATCTTCTGGGTGCATTCAATGCCATCAATATTGCTGCAGCCATTCATGTCGCACGTACACTTGGTCTCACTATTGAAGAGATCAAGATAGCTGTATCTCATTTGGAAGGTGTTGAACATCGTCTTCAAAAAATTGAAGCGGGCGGTAAACTCATTATTGATGATAGTTTTAATGGCAATTTAGAAGGCATGCTAAGTTCCTATGAGCTGGTTGCACAGCATCAAGGGCGCAAGGTGATTATTACTCCAGGTATTGTGGAGAGTACTGAAGCAGCTAATAGGACACTTGCCAAAAAAATTGATGATGTCTTTGATCTTGTCATGATTACAGGTAAGACAAACGTTACTATCTTACACAATAACATTCATAAAGCTCAAAAAATTATCATTTCCGATAAATCAAAGCTCCAAGAGACCTTATCCGAACAGACATATGCAGGAGATGTGATACTTTTCTCTAATGATGCACCAACTTTTCTCTAATAATCGTATCCTTTTTATATTCCTATTATCTGTTGTAAAGTATGATGGGCAATCAATTTAAAAGGAGTGAGATGAAAAGTAAGAGTTTGTATATCTCATCGCTTGCACCTGCCGCAGGCAGTTTGATCGTAGCGATGGGCATTATGGAACTATTAAAAGGGCGTCTTGGTAAGGTTGCTTTTTTTAGACCGGTTATTTTAGATGCGAATGAAGTTGATAAAGACATTGATTTCATGCTGGAATATTATGCCCTTAAAATGGACTATAACGCTACTTATGGTTACACTGTTCATGAAGTTGAAAGTTTAATTGCTGAAAATAAATACAATGAAGTTTTGGAAAATCTTATTGATAAATTCAAAATTTTAGAGAGCCAGTATGACTTTGTACTCATTGAAGGACTTAACCAAGCGAATTTTTCACAAACTCTTGATTTTGATATTAATCTTTCAATCGCTAAAAACTTGAGCAGCCCTTTTATCAGTGTTTTAAAAGGTAAGCAAAAAAGTGTTAAAGAGGTATTGGATGAGATATCTATCGAGGCAGAAGCCATTAAGGGTGCTGGATGCCAACATTTTGCGACCTTTGTCAATCGTTTAGGCGACCAAGAGGTTCAAGAGCTTAAAGCGTTAAACAGTGCCAAACCAATTCAAAATGTTCCTGTCTATTTTTTACCTGAGGTGCCAGAGCTAGACACTCCGACTGTTGCTGAGATAAAAAATAAGCTAGGTTGTGCGCATATCTATGGTGAAGAAAAAGATTTGCGTAGGGTTGTCAAGCAGAGCAAAATTGCTGCAATGAAGCTTGATAATTTTTTAGAATATATTGAAGATGGCGACTTGGTCATAACTTCTGGTGATAGATCCGATATTATTGTAGGATGTCTTAGCACAGTATTTTCCAACAATTATCCAAATATCTCAGGAATTTTACTGACTGCAGGAATGATGCCTCATAAATCCATTAACAAACTTATTGCTGGGTTTAAAGACCTTTCCATTCCTATTTTAAGCGTGGATAATGGCACTTTTGATACTGCAGTCAATGTTTCTAATGTTCCGGCGACGATTACAGCACAAAGTGTACGAAAAATTGCATTGGCAATGGGACTTTTTTCCGCGAATGTCAATATTGAAGAAATCGAAAAAAGTATTGATACAGAATCTTCAATGAGTTCCATTACTCCGATTATGTTTGAGTATGCTCTTTTTGAACGTGCAAGGAGAAACCGCAAAAAAATTCTTCTTCCTGAGAGCAATGATGAGCGTATTCTTCGTGCAACAGAGATTTTACTGCGTCGTGATGTAGCTGATATTATCCTTTTAGGTGTTGAAGAAGAAGTACGTCGCAAGAGTGC
>JAVHRG010000316.1:0-8617 GCA_036171535.1 Sulfurospirillum sp.
CTTGAGTGATATTTATACCATTTCACTCAACCTTACAGGACTTCCTGGCATTTCGATTCCTCTTGGCATGGATAGTAAAGGGCTTCCTGTTGGAGGACAACTCATTGGTCAAGCTTACGGTGAGCAAGCACTTCTAGATGGAGCGCTTAGCTTAGAGAGAGAATTAGGGTTATAAGGACACACCATGAAGATTAGAAAAAGAGCATTAACATTTGAAGACGTATTATTGGTACCAAAATATTCAGAAATCTTGCCTAAAGAGGTCGATATTAAAACAAAATTGACTAAAAATATCACCCTCAACATCCCTCTAGTATCGGCTGCAATGGATACCGTAACAGAGCACCGTTCTGCTATTATGATGGCTCGTCTTGGTGGTCTTGGAATCATTCATAAAAATATGGATATTGAATCCCAAGTACGTGAAATTAGACGTGTTAAAAAAAGTGAAAGTGGTATCATTATTGATCCTGTTTCCATCAAAGCGAAAGCAACGCTCAAAGAGGCACTTGCCATTATGTCAGAGTACCGAATTTCAGGTGTTCCTGTAATTGATGATAACGATATCTTGATTGGTATTTTAACCAACCGTGATCTCCGTTTTGAAAATGACTACAGCAAAAATGTTGAAGAGCTCATGACCAAAATGCCTTTAATTACTGTCAAAAAAGGCACAACGTTGGATGATGCTGAGGCAATTTTTAGAACCAATAAAGTTGAAAAACTTCCTATAGTGGATGAGAATAATAAACTAGCAGGTCTTATTACGATCAAAGATCTTAAAAAACGTCAAGAGTATCCTCATGCCAACAAAGATGAGTTTGGTAGACTTCGTGTGGGTGCTGCCATTGGAGTAGGACAACTGGATCGTGCTCGCGCACTTACAGAAGCGGGTGTTGATGTTTTAGTTTTGGATTCTGCGCATGGCCACTCTAAAGGTATTATTGACACGGTGAAGCTCATCAAACGAGAGCTCAAAGTTGATATTATTGCGGGAAATATCGCAACTTCAGAAGCGGCACTTGCTCTTGTTGAAGCGGGAGCTGATGGCATTAAAGTGGGTATAGGACCGGGAAGTATTTGCACCACTCGTATCGTTTCAGGAGTGGGTGTTCCTCAAATGACGGCAATTGAAGAGTGTTCAGATGTTGGTCGTAAATACGGCGTTCCGATCATTGCTGATGGTGGTATTAAGTATTCAGGTGACTTTGCAAAAGCTTTAGCTGCTGGAGCTCAAAGTGTTATGGTCGGAAGTCTACTGGCTGGAACCGATGAGAGTCCGGGGGAACTTATTACCTACCAAGGGCGTCAATATAAAACCTATCGTGGTATGGGAAGTATTGGCGCGATGACCAAAGGAAGTAGTGATCGTTATTTCCAAGAGGGAACGGCTGCTGATAAACTTGTTCCTGAAGGTATTGAAGGACGTGTTCCTCATGCTGGTTCTATTCGTGATGTCATTTTCCAACTGGTGGGAGGTCTTAGATCGTCTATGGGGTATGTGGGCGCACGTGATATTATTGATTATCAAGAGAAAGCCGAGTTTGTTGAAATTACCAGCGCGGGTCTTAAAGAGAGTCACGTACATGATGTTATCATCACACACGAAGCACCTAATTATAGAGTCAATTAATGATAAGCAATGCTATACTTTTTTAAAAAAGAGTGTAGCGTAGCGTTTTACATGTAAGGAAATGTGTGAAAATTCAAACGGCTGTTGCCCATTTTGACGAACCGCTCTATTTGGAGAGTGGACGTATCTTAGAAACCTATGATCTTAAGTATGAGACGTATGGTGAAATGAATGAAAGCAAAAGTAATGTCATTGTAGTCTTTCATGCCCTCACAGGAAGTTCCCATGCTGCGGGGCGCTATGAAGACGAGACGAAGGCTGGCTGGTGGGATCCTCTCATAGGAGATGGCAAAATCATTGATACGACACACTATTTTGTCATTTGTGTGAATATCCTAGGAAGTTGCTTTGGTTCAACCGGGCCCATGAGCATGAATGCAAAAACTAAAGAGCCTCTTCGTCTGAAATTTCCTGTTCTGACTATCAGTGATATGGTTCGCGCTCAAATGAACCTTTTTACTCGTTTAGGCATGAACGAAGCCTATGCGATTATTGGCGGCTCTTTGGGAGGTATGCAAGCTCTTTGTATGTCCATTGAGTATCCAGAGTTTGCAAAACGTGTGATACTTCTTGCAACCACGTATGCGACAGGCCCTTGGGCAATCGCATGGAATAAAATTGCCATAGAAGGCATTGTCAATGACCCTCGTTTTAAAAAGGGCAATTACGATCCTGAAGATTTTGAAGAAGAGGGTTTGCTCAGTTTTGCGATTGGCAGAATGGCAGGGCATATTAGTTTTTTAAGTCCCTATTCTATGAACAAAAAATTTGGACGCAATTACGTTGAGACGGACGGTTTGTATGAGCTTTTTGGACGTTTTCAGGTGGAGCGTTACATGGAGTATAATGGATACAGTTTTGCTAAACGGTTTGATCCGTTAAGCTATCTTTACATCATTAAAGCGATGAATATTTTTGATGCGACCCGTAATTATGATTCACTTGAGGACTCGCTCAAACACATTAAAGCCAAACTAACCCTTATCTCTTTCCAAGGCGATTGTCTTTTTATGCACGAAGAGATGGCATTGATTAAGACTACGATGGAAAACATGGGTAGAAATGATCGTGTGGATTATGTGTGTATTGACAGTCAGTATGGGCACGATGCCTTTTTAGTAGAGTATGACAAATTTGATTTTTACATTAAAAAAGCACTGGAAGCAAAGGTATAACATGCAAGAAGAGAAACAAAGTTTTGAAACAAAGCTTGAGAATGCCAAAGTGATTTTGGAGACACTCTCTAATCCTGAGCTTTCACTGGAAGAGGGAATGAAAAAGTACCAAGAAGGTATTGCCATTTTAAAAGAAGCGACTAAAATGCTTGAAGAGGCAAAATTGACCTATACAAAATTGCAAGAGAAGGAAGAATTGGCATGAAAATAGCGGCATTGCAACTCAGCACACTTCCCATGAGTGAAGCAAAACTTGATTATTACTTTCGGATATGCAAACAAAAAGAGGTTGAGGTAGTGCTTCTAAGTGAATATGCACTTAACAGTTTTTTCAAAGAGTTAGAAAGTATGCCACTTTCAATGATTAAAGAGCAATCCAATCATAAAATTGAAGTTTTGAAAAAATTGTGTGCGGATTATGATTTACATGTCATCGCTCCAATTGTCAATATTAAAGGGGAGTTTTGCTACAAATGCAATGCTCATTTTTCAGCCAAATCGGTGCATTTTTTTGATCAACAATTTTTGATCAACTATAAACATTGGAATGAAGAGAAATTCTTTGCCAATGCGGTTTCAAAATATGTGTTGCCTATCTTTTTACACAATGGCATCCGTTTTGGTATCGTCAGTGGTTATGAGCTTCATTTTGACACTGTTTGGATGGAAGTGATGAAGAAAAATGTGGATGTGGTGCTCACGCCAACCTCGTCGACGTTTGATTCTGCTCATCGCTGGGAAGAGCTTTTAAAAATGAGAGCAATGTTAAATAATGTCTATATTTTAAGAGCCAACCGTGTGGGAAGCTACAAAGAAGAAGAGACGTGGCAGTTTTACGGAAAAAGTAGTCTTATTTCTCCTTTTGGTGAGGTTGAACTTACATTAGGCGATAAAGAAGAGATGCTGGTTGCTACCATCGAAAAAGAGAGCCTTGCGGAAGCGAGGAAGCTTTGGGGATGGAAAAAACAGGTCAGTAAAAGAGAAACACTATGATGCACTACTTCCACAGACAAGTACAGCTCTGGGGTGAAGAGACACAACAACGTTTGCAAAGCAAAAAGATTGTCATCATCGGCTGTGGTGGATTGGGAAGCTCTTTAGCGTATGCTCTTGGAAGTTCAGGGATTGGTGAAATTCACTTGGTAGATTTTGATGAAGTGAGTGTGCATAACATTCATCGTCAAATTGCTTTTAAAGTGGGTGATGAGGGAAAGCTCAAAGCTGATGTGGTCAAAGAAAGCATTGAAAACCGTTGCCCTTTTGTCAAGGTTTATGCGCATATTGGACGTTTAGAAGTCTTTACATGTAAAGATATAGATGTCGATCTTATCATCGACGCAACCGATAATTTACCAACGCGTGGCTTAATTGATGCTTATGCTAAAGAGGCTAAAACACCGTGGATTTATGGCTCCGTTGAAGCCTTTAATGGGCAAGTCTGTTTTTTTGAGAAGAGTAGTTTTTCTGCCTTTAAAATTAGTGACAAAAAGCCCTCAGGTATTGCTGCTCCTATTGTGATGCACATAGCCTCTTTGCAAGCCAATTTAGCACTGCGCCATTTAGCAGGACTCAGTGTTAAAAAAGATTTGCTTTATTATCTGTTTATGAATGACGAGGGTGAGCTCATCACCCAAAAATTTGGAATGCCAAAATAAAAAATTGTTTTACATGTAAAAGGAAAACCATTGCATTTTGAACCGTATCCCTTTGAAAAATTAACGGAATTATTAAAAGATATTACACCAAATCAGGCGTATCCTGCTGTAACCCTCACCATTGGTGAACCACAGTTTGAAACACCTGATTTTATTCAAGAAGCACTTAAGAAAAATGTGTATTTACTTAAAAAATACCCCAAATCTTCGGGTGAATCATCTGTCAATGACGCGCAGCGAAGTTTTGTGAAAAAGCGTTTTGGCGTTGAGCTTAAAGCCAGCGAGTTAATCTCTGTTTTTGGAACGAAAGAGGTACTGTTTAACTTTCCTCAGTTCTTACTTCACGACAAACAAAACCCTGTGATGGCGTATTCAAACCCTTTTTATCAAATCTATGAAGGGGCGGCCATTGCGAGTCGTGCTCGTGTGGTACATCTTAATTTGACCAAAGAAAATGGATTTAAGCCCGATATTCATTTAGCTGCCCTCAAAGAAGCAGATTTGATTATTCTTAATTCTCCCAACAATCCAACCACTTCGGTGTTAAGTCTTGAAGAGCTTGGAGAGTGGGTGAAATTTGCCCTAAAATACGATATTGTTCTTCTCAATGATGAGTGTTACAGCGAACTTTATGTGGGTGAGAAGCCAGCCTCTTTGTTGGAAGCCTCTTTACATGTAGGCAATGAGAAGTTTAAAAATATTTTAGTACTAAATTCTCTGTCCAAACGAAGTTCAGCACCAGGGTTACGCTCAGGGTTTATTGCAGGCGATGAGAAAATCCTCAATGGTTATGCAAAATACCGTACCTACGTGGGAGCTGCGATTCCATTGCCGCTTCAAATGGCTTCATCTGCTGCGTGGAGTGATATGGACCATGTGGAACTTACGCGTGTACAATACGCGAAAAACCTTCGCTTAGCGCATGAAATTTTAGGGGTACCGAAAATTAATGCAACGTTTTACGTTTGGCTAGAAGTGAAGAATGATTTGGAGTTTACATGTAAGCTTTATAAGGAAAAAAATATCAAAGTGTTACCAGGTTGTTTCTTGGGGCGTGGTGGTATGGGCGATGGGTATGTACGTATCGCACTTGTGGAAAACAGTGAAAAAACAGAACAAATTTTAAAAGAGATCAAAGAGGTTATCGCCTCTTTCTAAAAAAGGTGAAGCCTTTCAAGCTTTACATGTAAAGCATAAAAGCGCTATATTTCTGCCTCGAAAGAGGCAAGCTTCAGTGCATAGTGCAACGTAGCTTTTCAAGCTTTGCTTGTAAAGCGTGTAAAGATAAATAAGAGGCAAGCTTTAGCGCATAGCGCAGCGTAGCTTGTAAAGCATGTAAAAATAGATTATGTATGAAGGATAATGGTTGAAAAAGGTTCATTTTGTAGGAATCGGTGGAATCGGGCTTTCCGCATTAGCAAAATATTTAAAACAAGAGGGTTATGAAATCACGGGCTCAGATGTTAAAGCCAGTAAAATTACAGCAGGCTTAGAAGCGATGGGTATTCCTGTGCATATTCCGCACGATCCAGCGTGTATTACCGATCAAGACTTAGTGGTTTTTTCAGCGGTTATCAAACCTGATAATATTGAGTTGGTGAGAGCACGTGAGAAGAATATGAGCATTATGCCACGACGTGAAGCTCTTTTGTTTATTTTGAAAAATAGACGTGTTTTTTCTGTCTGTGGGGCACACGGTAAAAGTACGACCAGTGCGATGCTCGCTTCCATGGTAGAGGGCTCTTTGGTTATTGGTGCGGAGAGTAAACAGTATGGTTCAAATATGTTCTACAAAGAGGGCAACAATGTCATTTTTGAAGCCGATGAAAGTGATGCAAGTTTTTTAAACTCCAATCCCTACATCGCCATTGTCACCAATGCTGAACCTGAGCATATGGAGTATTATGATTACGATTATGATCGATTTTATGGCGCTTACAGACACTTTTTAGAAAGTGCAAAGATTCGTGTCATTAACGCAGAAGATCCTTTTTTGAGTACGCTGAATGAGCTCGAAGCCGATCGCCTTTACCCAAGTCGTGATATCAGTCACATTGAGACAGTGATGCGGGACGGTGAGCCTTTTACCTCGTTTATGCTCAAAGATCTAGGGCGTTTTGAAGTATGGGGTATTGGTGCGCATATGGCGCTTGATGCCTCTTTAGCCATTTTAGCCAGTTTGCATGAGATGGATGTGGAAACGGCGCGTGAAAAACTCAAAAGTTATAAAGGCATCAAAAAGCGTTTTGATCTTTTAACCAAACATGACAATTTTGCACTCATTGATGATTATGGTCATCACCCTACCGAGATTAAAGCGACCTTGCAATCGGCACAAAAATATGCAGAACTGATGGGACTTCAAAAAATCACTGCGATTTGGCAACCACACAAATACTCACGTACCATTGACAATTTAGAGAGTTTTGTAAACTGCTTTGAAGGGGTTGACCAACTGGTGATTTTACCCGTTTGGCGAGCTGGGGAAAAAGAAGTTTTTATAGACTTTGAAAAAGAGTTTGCACGGTATGCGCCTCTCTTCCCACCACGCGTTTACCGAAAAGATGATAGTATAGAGATATTTCCTTGCGAAGCGAATCAACACATTTTTGATGAAGGTTTGATCATTAGCTTTGGGGCAGGCGATATTACCTACCAACTCAGAGGAGTTATGTGATGCAACTTTTACTTTTTTTAGCACTTGTGTTTCTTATCGCTTCTGTTATTGCTGCCAAAAAGAGCACTTTTTCTAGAAAAGCAAAAGGAGGGCTATTTATTGTCCTCGCACTTCTACTCATTCTTGCTTGGTGGTATGAAGCACGGAGTCGTCAGAATAGTGAAGAGAACCGTTTGATGATTAATGCCTTTAAGCAGGGTAAATCGCTCTATTGTGATGGGCGAGAAATTTCTTCGGATTCATTCGTTTTTGTGAATGGAACACTCAGTTTTATTGCGAATGATAAGAACCAAAATGACAGAGGTATAGTAATTGATATCGCTACATGTAAACTGGAAAAAACGAAAGTAACTCCCTAATGGAAAAACTTTTTTCAAAACTTGATCTGGTTGATTACGCGGAGAGTTTTAAACATTTTTTAGCGCGTGAAAAGCCCCTCTTTATGGAAGGTGATGCAAACTTGCATTATAAACTGATTCATGAGCTCCTTACCCGTGACCGCCTTAAGCCTCTGCCCGAAGTTCCTTCTTTAGATGTGGCACTGATGCACCTGAGTAAAATGGGCATATTGCGCCTCAATGAGATTTTTGCATTTGTTCAAATTATCAAGTATATGCAGTATTTAAAAAATATGCTGATTGATCAAAGTCTTGGTGAATGGATGGAACGTATTCTCATCCCTGCTGAAGTCATACAAATTTGTGATTATTTTGATGAGAAGGGTGAGCTAAAACCCAGCGTTGATGAACAGTTTGCAAACATTGCACAAAGCCTGAAAATGGTAAAAGATGAGATGAATAGCACGCTTCGCCGTTTGATTTCCACCGAGAAAATTGCCCTTTATCTTGCCGATAAACAGATTCACTATATCAACAACCAAGAAGCACTTTTAGTTCGCGGCGGATTTAACCATGTGCTCAAAGGCAATGTTATTGGGCGCAGCAGCAGTGGTTTTTTCTATGTAGTACCTGAATCTTTAGGCAAACTGGTAAGTCGCGAGAGTGAACTGATAGACCGCAAAGAAGAGCTGGTTTATAAGTACGCTAAACAGATCTCTGCCGTGTTTACCAAACAACTTAAATTTTTGGGCTTTGTGAACAAAGAGTTTGATCGTTTTGATGCGTACTACGCCAGAGTCGCCTATGCAAGAGAAAAAGATATGGAGTTTGTGTTGCCTTCCAAGAGCAACGCTATCAAACTTGAAAACTTTGCTCATCCCGCCCTTGCCAATCCAAAACCGATTACGATTAATTTTTGTAAACAGGTTTTAATGATAACCGGTGTGAATGCGGGTGGTAAGACGATGCTTTTAAAATCCATTCTCTCCGCCGCAATTTTAAGTAAATACCTGCTTCCAATGCGCATTGATGCAAAGCATTCGAGTATTGGCTCTTTTAAAGAAGTATTCGCGATTTTGGATGATCCTCAAAATGTCAAAAATGACATCTCAACCTTTGCTGGAAGGATGAATGAGTTT
>JAVHRG010000317.1:0-1651 GCA_036171535.1 Sulfurospirillum sp.
AAAAGCCTACAAGTGAGCCCATAACAGCCGTTGCTACGATAACCACTTCACCACTGCCACCGACTTTTGGAAGGAGTAAGTAGCTGCTTAAAAAGGCGTTGCCACCGACATAAACAAACACTGCAAGTGAAAGAATCGAAAGAATGGCAGGAACGGTTGCCAGACCATCAAGACCATCAGTGAGATTGACGGCATTACTGGCTGAAACCATTACTAAGACCCAAAAGGCAAGTGCTAAAAGGTGCATATCAAACAGTGGGAACTTGTAAAAAGGAACAAAAAAAGTCGTATCAAGATCAACAATAATGTATAACAGCAAAGCAATAATAGAAGAGGCTAGGATCTGCAAGCCAAGTTTTCCACGTGGTGTGAGACCTGCTGTGTTACTTTTGCCCAAAATTTTAGCGAGATCATCTTTCATTCCAATAAGCCCAAAAAGTAGAATACACGCTAGTCCTAAAAGAACAAAAAGATTGTTCATGCGTGCGCATATTAATACAGAAAGGGTTGCGGCACACAAAAAGACGATGCCTCCCATCGTGGGTGTTTTAGACTTTTTTTGGTGAGATTCAGGGGCGAGTGAATAGATAGGTTGGTTTGCGTTGCGTGATTTTGCCCATTTGATGAATTTTGGCATCAGGTAAATCGTCAAAATGAAGGCTAAAAAGAAGGCGATACCTGCACGAACAGTAATATATTGGAACAGGTTAATTGAGGTAAGTTTGTAAAGAGCATATAGCATGAATGTTATTTCCAGCTTCTAGAGATAAATTTTTATAAAAGCAACATTTTAGTAAGATATTGCTTATAAGCTTATAACAAAGGGTGTGATTTTGAAACCAAACGTTACGAAAACATTACTTATTATTACCGATGGCATTGGACACAATGTCAGTCAAACTGCAAACGCCTTTGCACAGGCACATAAACCAACCTACGATAAGCTTTTTAGCGAGGTTCCTTACACTCTTATAGCAACTTCAGGTTTGAGTGTTGGTCTTCCTGATGGACAAATGGGCAATAGTGAAGTCGGGCACATGTGCATCGGAAGCGGACGTATTTTGTATCAAAACTTGGTCAAAATCTCTCTGGCCGCCAAAGATGGCTCACTGGCTACCAATCCAGCCTTAACGCAGCTTTTACATGTAAAGGGTGCAATTCATATTATTGGGCTTGTGAGCGATGGTGGGGTGCATTCGCATATTGAGCATATCATTGATCTTGCAAAGATTGTGGAAGCGCAAGGAAAAAAAGTTTACCTTCATGTCATTACCGATGGGCGCGATGTCTCCCCAACCTCAGGTATGAGTTTTTTAGAACAACTTTTGAGTATTTGTAACGAAAATATTAGTATTGCTTCCCTATCTGGTCGTTTCTTTAGTATGGATCGTGACAATAGGTGGGAGCGTGTGAAAGAAGGGTATCGTGTTATGGTTGACGCGAAGCCAAAAGAAGCTTTACATGTAAAAGAGTATTTGCAAAGCATGTACGATAAAGGTGTTACCGACGAGTTTGTCGAACCGATGGCGTTTGAGCCTTATGCAGGCATGCACGCGGATGATGGTGTCATCTTTGCTAACTTTCGAAATGATCGTATGCGTGAGCTCTCTCGCGCCATTGGATTTAAAGAGTTTGGAGAATTTTCACGCAC
>JAVHRG010000318.1:0-1642 GCA_036171535.1 Sulfurospirillum sp.
TGTTTAAATCGGAGTATTCGGACAGCCGGATCGGTTGACATCCGGACAGTGACTTAGTCGAAGGTATTGTGATAGTATTGTAGCACAGGTGTCCGAATGTTTTTTCTTAATCTTCTTTTTTAGCAAGTAATTTTCGCATTGATTCCCCCTTTAATTCAATTTTATGTGCTGAATGGATAAGTCTATCCATCATGGCATCAGCGATGGTTTCATTGCCAAGATAAGCATGCCATTCTTTAATGGGTAATTGTGCTGTCATAATGATGGCACCATTAAACATTCTCTCTTCTATTATTTCAAACAGATCATTCACTTCATCGTTTTTCAAAGGAGTGACGCCAAAGTCATCAAGAATAAGTATGGCATAACGTGAAAGTGTTGTAAGAACTTTGGTGTAGCTTCCTGATGCACGTGCAACTTTAATCTCTTCAAGTAGATGCGATACACGATAATAACGCACACTTATTCCCTCATGAATCGCTCGTTTACCCAAGGCTTGTGCTAAAAAACTTTTACCTACACCCGTGGGTCCCGTGATAAGGATATTTTGATTACGCTGTACATAGTCACATGTTGCAAGTGAGAGTATGTAGGAGCGATCTAATCCTCTTTTGGCAGCGTATTCAAGATTTTCGAGTGTTGCTTGGCGGTCTTTGAGTTTTGCTTGAGCGCTGAGCCGTTTGATTTTTTTATTGGCTCTATCATTTATTTCAGATTCAAGTAACATATAAAGACGCTCTTCAAAGGAGAGCTTTGCATAAGAAGTATCTTCCATCTGTAGTGAAAGAGAGGATTTAAAGCCATCTAACCCGAGAGTTGTGAGTTGGTGATTCAGTGTTGAGAGTGTCATGGATGATCCTTTGTTTTTACTGTTTTTTTATTGGAAATAGTCACTACCACGGATATTGCCATGGTGACTTAGAAGATTGTTGGAGGGAACAGTAACGGTATTGTTACGTAGGTACCCCTTATGTTTAAGAATAGATTCTACACCTTTGACTGTATGGATATTGAGTTCCAATGCTTTGGCACATGCAAGATTTAGATTTTCTTTTCCATACTGCTTGGAAAAGCCTAGTATTGCCATACATGTTTTATAGCCTAAAACCATATGCCTTTTATGTGTCATGATGATTTCCATCAGTGCGGTTGTATCAGCACCTATAGAAGCTGCCCAGTTTAGAATACGCTTTGGATTCCATGTCTCATGCTGATACTGATGTGATAGGGGCATATGTTCAAGGAGTGTTGAATCATGAAAGGGTGTGTCATAGCGTGGATGCTGTGCAATAACACATCCTTGATAAGAGATCGTAACACTGCTTTTGGAATACCAGATATCCACATGTTTCTTGATATACGTATAGGGAACACTGTAATGATTTGATCCTAGTTGCACATGGTAATCCACGCCAACTATAGCAACTCGGTGGTCACGGTAGATGTAGCGGTTTGCAGGCAATGGCAAGAGAGCTGGTTTGTCCAACACTTCGAAAAATTCAAATCTACTTTTACCCAGTTTGCGAATAATTTTTGCATTATAAGCATCTAATAGGGGATTTATGGCAACATTAAGTTCATCAATACTAAAGAATGTGTGATTACGAAGTTTTGCAAGAATCCATCTTTGACATGCTTTAAC
>JAVHRG010000319.1:0-1641 GCA_036171535.1 Sulfurospirillum sp.
CTGAAGTTCGTCATGCCATTAAATTCCAAGGTGGCGATAACAACATGTTCTATAGTCTTGGCTTTACTATTCCTTTTGGTTCAAAATCTGCTCCAGTTGCTGTTGTTAAACCTGAGCCAAAACCAGCTCCAGTTGTAGCAGCTGTTGCTCCAAAAGATACCGATGGTGATGGTGTTTATGATGATAAAGATAAATGTCCAAATACTCCAAAAGGTACTGTTGTTGACGCTGATGGTTGTCCAAAAATCATTCGTTTAAATGTAAACTTTGCGTTTGATAAATCTGTTGTAAAACCAGAATTTATGCCTAAAATTCAAGAAGTAGCAGACTTTATGAAACAAAACCCAGGTTACCGTGTTGTTCTTGAAGGTCACACAGACTCTAAAGGTAGCGATGCTTACAACATGAAACTTTCTGATCAACGTGCAAAAGCAGTAGAAAGAATCATTGAAACTCTTGGTGTTCCAGCTGCAAAAGTAACCACTGAAGCATATGGTGAGAGTAAACCTATCGCAACAAATGAGACTGAAGAGGGACGTGCTGAAAACAGAAGAGTTGACGCACTTTTCAAAAAATAATTTAGGATCATAGTGTGCATATGGATTTGAGCTGGGCAGTCGTTGTCAATTTTGTTACCCTTTATGGGGTCAAAGTACTTGCTTCTTTACTGATCTTTTTTATCGGTAAAAAGATAGCTTCTCTTTTAACAACGGTTGTTGTTAAAGGGATGCGCAAGTCAAAAATTGATGAGACGATTACCAGCTTCTTTTCCAATGTGATCTATTTTGGTCTCTTGGTGGTGATAATCCTAGCAGCTTTAAGCAACCTAGGCATTAACACCACCTCTTTTCTTGCTGTTCTTGGTACCGCAGGGCTTGCGATTGGCTTGGCACTGCAAGGTACACTCTCTAATGTCGGTGCTGGTATTTTACTGGTATTCTTCCGTCCTTTTAAAATTGGACATTCTGTACAAATCGCTGGTGAAAATGGCACGGTTGAAGAGTTGAATCTCTTTAGTGTCATCCTTAAAACAGCGGATAACAAACAGATTATTATCCCTAACTCTGCTGTGATTGGTAAAAATATAACCAATTTTTCGGTTAAAGCAACCAGACGTATTGATATGACTTTTAATATTGGTTATGAAGATGATCTTCGCCTTGCTAAAGTAACATTGCAGGAGATTGTTGATAACGAGCCAAGAGTGCTTAATGAACCTTCCCCCTTTGTAGCTGTCGGTGAATTAGCGCAAAATAGTGTCAAACTAATTGTGCGTGTGTGGGTTAAAACGGAAGACTATTCTATTGTAAGTTTTGATATTTTTGAAAAAGTAAAATTGGCGTTTGATGAAAAGAGGATAAGTATTCCTCACCCTCTCTTACCCGAAGCGTAATTTATTTCCCAAATACTTGTTGGATGATTGAACTTCCACTCGCAAGTGGATTGCTACGAAGTGCTTTTTCTTTCTCTGCTATCATATAAAAAAGACCATCCAGCGTTTTACGACCAATATAATCTTCAATACTCTCATCACCACTAGGCACTGCATCTCCCATACCAAATCCTTTGGCAATTGACGAAGCTTGACCTACCATTGCATTATTTGTAATACTTGATGTTGCGTTACTTCCCCCTGCAAAC
>JAVHRG010000320.1:0-8473 GCA_036171535.1 Sulfurospirillum sp.
ATGATTATCAACGATACCACACTCAGAGATGGTGAACAAGCACCTTATGTCGCCTTTAATACCGATGAAAAGATTGCCATAGCTTCTGCCCTCTATCTTGCAGGGGCAGATGAGCTTGAAGTCGGTATTCCTGCGATGGGAGCCAAAGAGCAAGCTGATATTAAAGAAATTTTGAGCCTTGATCTGCCTCTTCGCATTATGAGTTGGAATCGTGCCACGATGTGTGATCTTGAAGCCTCACTTTCGTGCGGTCTCAAAGCGGTTGATCTCTCCATCCCAGTTTCGGACATCCTCATTGAAGCAAAATTTGGAGGCGACAAAACGCGCCTCTTAAAAAACCTTGAAGAGGTTTTACATGTAAGCAAATCTGAGGGGATTTTTGCCTGCATTGGTGGCGAAGATAGTTCACGTGCAGACCTTGGCTTTTTGAAAGAAGTGATGGAGTTGGGGGCGAGTGTGGGAGCAAATCGTTTTCGATACTGCGATACCGTAGGCATTATGCGACCCCATCAAATTTACGAGCATATCGCCTACCTCACAAGCCTCAATCTTTTAGAGATTGAAATGCACACCCACAATGACTTTGGCATGGCGACCGCTAATGCCATCAGTGGACTGGAAGCAGGAGCCATGAGTGTTAATACAACCGTCATTGGACTGGGTGAACGCGCTGGAAATGCGAGTTTTGAGCAGGTCTTAATGAGCCTTGCCCATCTTTTTGGCGAAGAGCGTATCATCAACCCTGATGCACTGAAACATGTCGTTCAATTGGTCGAAAAAGCCTCAAATCAAAGTATCTCTGCTACGATGCCGATTGTGGGTAAAAACATCTTTTCACATGAATCTGGCATTCATGTCAATGGCATGATTAAGCACGATAAAGCCTATGAAGCCTTTTCGCCTCAAAGTGTCGGAATGACACGAAGTTATCCTATTGGAAAACATTCAGGTAGTTCAACACTTCTCTTTCATCTTCGTGCAATGGGGTATGAGCCTGAAAATGAAGTCATCAATAAAATGCTTCCCCAAGTGCGAGAAATGGTCACCAATCGTAAAAAGGTTCTCAACAAAAAGGAGTTAAAAGCGCTCTATATCGCTTCAAAAGCTGGATAAATCAATGGAAGAATATGCCTCTAAAATCATCTGTGAATGCGGTCAAAAAAGTATTCAAGATGCTATTGATATTTTTAAATCTACAACCTTACCCTATAAAAAAGCTAAAAAACTGGTCACGGAGTGTAACCAAACCTGTTGCAGAAGACCTTTGATGGCGCTTTTTAATATGGTAGAATTCGGTGAAATCGATTATGAAGAGATTGCCTTTTTAATCGATCAAAAAAATTGTAGATTTGAGCAAGGAGAAAATGATGAGTGAGAGCATTCGCGATTTTGCGCACTGGGTTAAATCTCAAGGCTTGGAACATACTTTGCCTCGTGAACTCTCAAAACTTGAAAGCCTCACAACCCTTGATTTGAGTCGAAAAAAGCTCAAAAATTTGCCGGAGAGCATTGGAGCGCTTCAAAATCTTAGCATTCTTAAAATATCAGGTAATCGCTTAAACGAGCTTCCTAAGAGCATTGCAACGCTTAAAAATCTTCGTAATTTACAATGTGAGAATAACCTTTTACAAAGCCTACCCGAAAACTTTGGAGAACTAAGCTCTTTAGTGATTTTAAATCTTAATGGAAACCAACTAAGCATCCTTCCTCAAAGCTTTTATAATCTTACAAATCTTACACGTCTCACCCTTGCGGTTAACCGACTAAGCCATCTTGATCTGGCATTTAAAAACCTCAAAAAACTTTTACATGTAAGCTTAGATACTAATTATTTTGAGTCACTTCCTGAGGTCTTTGGTTCGATGCAATCACTCTATTATTTGGATCTTTCATTTAATAAACTCACCACGTTACCCCAGTCACTCGGTGAAATAAAAGAGCTTGAAACCCTTATTTTAGAAGGCAATCTTTTACAAAATCTCCCGTCCTTAGAAGCCCACGATATGCTCGTGAAACTCAATCTTGCCTCCAATCACATTGCTTCCATTGATTTTGATCTTTCAAAATTAGAAGATTTGCAAATTCTCTCTTTGGAAAATAATCTTCTTGAGAGTCTTCCTAGTACACTTTGTAAACTTGCTAAACTCACTTCCTTAGATATAAGTGCCAACCGTCTCAAAAGCCTTCCTGAATGCATTGGAAACCTATTGCATCTCTACGAATTGGACGTCGAAGCAAACCTTCTAGATAGCCTTCCAGACTCCATTCAAAAGCTGACAAATCTCAAAAATCTTTTTATTGCCAATAACCACAATTTGCAAAGACCAGACCTCCCTTCTTTGGAGTACTGTGACATTGAATAAGGATATTTTAACTCCCGCTAGGCTACCATATAAGAATGACTCACATTGAAAAGATACGACTTTTAAAACTTTTATACCAGTACAGAGCTCTTGGATTTGAATTCTTTCAAGAGTATCGACCGCTCTCGTTGAGCACACAACCTGCCCTGTCACAAAATTTAGAAGAGTTAAAAAGTAGTGTCGCAGGATGTCATCTTTGTGCGCTTGCTAAAAGTCGTAAAAATGTCATTTTTGGCGCAGGAAATCTTAATGCCAAAGTGATGTTTATTGGCGATAACCCAGGCGTTAGCGAAGATGAAACAGGAATGCTCTTTACGGGTAAAAGTGGCGAATTGCTCGCAAATATGATCGAAAAAGTTCTTTTGATCCCCAAAGAAGAGGTCTATGTAACCACGATTTTAAAGTGTAAAACACCGGATAATCGCGTTCCAACACCTGAAGAAGTCGCCTGTTGCAAACCTTATCTGATGCAGCAGATCCAAACCATTCGACCACAAATTATCGTTGCACTTGGATCGACCAGTTTTCATCATCTCACAGGAGAATATGATACACCCATTGATAAAATACGTGGCACTGTGCTCAATTTTGGTGATGCCAAATTGATCCCAACGTTCCACCCAAGTTTTTTACTGCGAAACCCTAGCGCTAAAAAAGAGGTTTTTGCAGATATGCTAAAAATAAGGAGCATGTTATGAGATTTTGGTTGACATTATCCCTCAGTTTATTCATCTTTGCAGGCTGTACAACTCAAGCCCCAGAGCCTTACACACCCAGTACGTATAATGTATCAACGAGTATGAAAAAAGCTCCTAATCAAAAGAATACTTCAATGTACCCAGGGTCTGAAAAACCGCTTGCAAAATCAACAACCCCCTCTAGTAGTTCAAAAATCGTAGAGACACAGCCTGACTCAGCTCCTGTGACAATTGATAATACGATTACGTCAACTACTACCATTGCAATGGCGACACCAACACCTAGTACAACCGTTGAACAACCAAAACAGCCTATAAGTGGGGAAGAAGAGACACAGTCGCAGCAAATAGAAACCCCTGTGGCAACATTAGAACCCGTTCGAGCTGCCTCTATGCCAAAGCCACTGAATGATGACAGCACTATTATCAAAATCGCTGTTTTAGTTCCTCAGAAAACCATTAAAAAATATGCTATTACTTCGGTCAACTCCGTCATTTCCTATTTATTGTATAAGAACTACTATTTTGATCTAAATGTCTTTAACACAGGTGATGAAAGAGAAGAGTCAATTACGAAAGCTCTCTCAGAGATTAAAGCAGGTGGATATCACTACATCATAGCCCCTGTAACAGCAGATGGTGCACAAATTATTTCAAACAATGTCCAAGATACCCTTGTCTTTATCCCTACACTCAACCGCTCTAATGTACGAAGCGCTGGGTCTAACATTATCTTTGGCGGTATCGATTATGACCAACAAATCGCCCTTTTATCAACAAAGGCCAATGAACGTGTTGGAACATTTGAAGATGGAAGTAGCCTGAGCTACCAACTCAATGGCTTAATCAAGAAAAACAGCAATCACGTCTTTTATGAGAAACGCGTCGAAAATTCCAAAATGAACTATAAACAACTTTTTAAAGGTAATAGCTCTTTAAATAACGCATCACTCTATCTCAATACACCACTGGTAACATCCAGCCTCATCGCTTCACAACTTCGTGCCAATGGTATTAACCCATACATGCTGCTTTCAACGCAGATCAACTATAACCCTTTACTTCTTTCTCTAACGCAGTATGAAGATCGTGATCAAATGTATATCGCCAACTCCATCCAAAAAGCACCTCCTTCACTTGAAGAGATCAATGCTTTATTTGGACATGATATTGTTTACGATTGGGTCAATTACTCAACCTCTGTTGGAGCCGATTATCTTTGCCAACAATTTTTTGACGGAAAGATATCAAGAACATTTAAAGAGAATATTTCAGGAAACCAAGTGGTGTATAACACCTCATTGTACCAACCAGGGCGCAATGAATTTATTCGAGCAAATTAGGCTTCCAAGCTTTGCTTAGAAAAAGTTCTAAATAAAAAGACCTTTAAAAAAGGCTTTTGTCTCGTCATCAATTTTGCATGGCTTTCCCTCTTTGACATACGCAAGAGTGGAAGTCATTGCAAAAAGCTTAACATCCTCTTTCCACACTTCTTGCTTCAAAATCAACGAAGCATTTTTAAGCTCCATAAGTTCATTTTTTACGTCAATGAGATCACCCAATTTGGCAGATTTTAAAAAATCTGCTACAAGATGACGTACCACAAAATGCCCACCATTCACGGCAGGACTTCTTCCATGCTCATAAAAAAGATCACTACGGGAGCGTTCACAAAATTTAAGGTAATTGGCATGATAAACCACACCACCTGCGTCGGTATCATCATAGTAAATGCGTGTTTTCAAAACTCTACTCCTTATGTTTTATAGCTTGCTGTGCAAGGATACGTTGATACTCTTTTTCCATCACAATATCATGGGTAGATTCTACTCTATCGATAAAGACTTTTCCAATGAGATGGTCGTATTCATGCTGAAAGACACGCGCAACAAAGTCGCTGTAGATGACCTTGTGTTCATTTCCATCTCTATCGGTGTAGGCAACCTCTATTTCACTGTAACGGGGTACTTGTGCCCTGATTCCTGGAAGACTAAGACACCCTTCCCAATCTTTGAGCATTTTGTGGGAATGTGAGATAATTTTGGGATTGATCAGTGCGGTTGGCTCCATCTGAGGCGCAGAAGGGTAACGCTCACTAGGTTCAGAGGCAATAATCACAATCGCTAATGAGCAGTTCACTTGAGGAGCGGCAATACCTACCCCTTGTGAGTCTTTACATGTAACGATCATATCATCAATGAGCGTTTGAATCTGAGTGGAATGGACATCCTCCACTTTTGCAGCCATACTTCGGATAACAGGAGAGCCTAATTGGTAAATTTCACGAATATTTGCCATGATTGTGTATTCCTTGGCATTAAAATAGAATGTAATTCTACAGACCAACACTTTAAATACACCTATTCTTCTAGTTCAATATGCTTTTATCCAGCTTGTGTTAGAGTTTTGGTTAAATTATTTTTCACACAAAGGTTACACCATGTACACACTCCTAAGACTCTTTTTTGTCGCACTGATGAGTATGGCAACACTTCACGCCAGTTTTTTAGATGAAGAGAGTGCCAAAGCGGTTAAAGAGAAAAAGCTCATTCTTGTCAATATTGTCAGTGAGAATTGCCCTTACTGCAAGCAAATGACAAAAGAGGTTTTCAATAATCCTACCTACCGTAACAAAATTGACCAGAAGTATGTTTTGGTTGTCATTGATCAAATGGACCCTGCTTTACCGGATGATTTGCATACCAAATATACCCCTGCCAATGCCATTCTCTCCCCTACTCGCCACACCATTCTTGAGGGGTACACAGGCTATATGGATCCTACTGCCTTTATGGCCATTCTTGATGAAGCCTACAAAACAGAATTTAAATAAATTCGCGCTCAAAGGTGAAATGAAGTACAATGTCACACTTAAATAAAATCTAAAAGGCAAGCCTTGAAAAAGATATTTCACCTTCAAGAAGAAAATAAAAACAGTGACCGACTTGTTGATGCCATCAAACATGAAATTCGTAAATACATTAAACGTGAACGCACGAAAAAAACACCTGAGGGCTTTCATTTTTGGGAGTTTGAATGTAAATTTGGTGAAACAAGCGAAAATGCAGAAGCCATTCACCAAGCCGACCTTAGCGAAGAAATCGACAAAGCTCACAGTGCAAAATGGAGCGAGTGTTATGTCGAGATCATCGCTATACCTGCTAAAAAACCTGTCACTCCTGCTAAAGTCGTAGAAGAGAAAAAATAATCTTTACATGTAAAGCGTAGCGTTTCACTTTACATGTAAAATCATTCCCTCTAGCTTTTCCTATCATTTTTTCATAAAATGAACAATATATTTGACATTTATTCTTTAAAAGTATAAAATGACTAAAATATTAGTCAAGGAATAATTATGGATGTAAGAGAGTTTGGAGCTTATATGGCACAACTTCGTAAAGAGAAAAAAGTGTCTCAAGAACAACTTTCTCGTGATCTTAGTATCTCACGAGCCACCATCAGCTCTCTTGAAAATGGAACAAGCTCAGATGTCGGCATCAAAAAAATACTCCAAATCCTTGACTACTTAGGGTATGAGCTTACTTGTAAAGAAAAATCACCCTTCCCTACTTTTGAGGAGTTAAGAGAAGAAAGAGTACGTGAGTTACAAAAATAACTTACAAGTAAAGGCATTTTTGAGCAGTTTAAAAATGTTTGAAAAGGATAATATGCGATGACTCCCAAAATATACTCCTACCTCTTAGTATCGTTACAATTCATCCTCATCGCAATCTTACTGATGGAACATGGTCTCCATACACCAAGCAACTTTGCGTTACTCATCTTTTTGCTAGGTTGTAGCTTTGGACTCTATACGGTGAGACACAACCCACTTGGCAACTTCAATATCACTCCAGAGATCAAAGAAAACGCCTCGCTCATCACCACAGGAGCCTACCGCTACATCAGGCATCCTATGTATTTTTCAGTCCTTGTTATGATGCTTGGGGTTGTGGTGTCTGAGCCTACGTTGCTGAGTCTTTTTATCTACGTGCTTTTAGTGGTAACGCTGTTTTTGAAAGCCCACAAAGAGGAGACGTTGTGGGTGGAACAGTCTCGCGAATATAGAAACTATAGGTTGCAAACGAAAAGAATTATTCCGTTTGTTTTGTGAAGTAGCTTACTCTATAACTTTTTGACGAAGGTTCTAGAACGTCAAAAGTTTAGCCCTGAGCTTTTTTTTCTACTTTTTTCTTTTAATTTTTTATCCTCTAAATGGTATCTTTGAAAAAGAAACTCTTACATCATTGTAGCTTTTACTTTTCAAATACTCTTCCAAACTTTTTTTAACAATTTCTTCCTTACAATTCGGGGAGATAATAATCTCTTTTATAGGAAGTTGACCTAAATTATATTTTTTATATAACTCTCCAATATCAATATAAGGAATGATTTTATCTTTGACTCTATGATGTAAACATAAATTATATTCTTCTTTTCTATATGCAGAAACCACAATTCTTAATTCGGATTCAGATTCAAATTCAGCATGCTTAAAATTAATAAAGTTAAAGATCAATTGATTCATTAAAGCACTAGACCATACAAGATCCTCTCGTTCTACTCTTTTTTGGTCGTTTTCAAAATCAATTATAAATTCTTTGTAGAAATTTCTTATATCATTTAAAATAATTTTACATTTTGTTCTATCATTATAAACAACTTTTGATGTCATAACTATTGGAATCATTCCAAAATGACTTTCTGGAGCGTCAAACTTTGTATCCAAAACTATTGAAATACCAATTTCACTTTTTGAATACCATTTCCATAAATCCAAGCAATCTTTTTTCGTAGAAAATGAACAAATAAAGTAAGGCATTTCAGCATGATTTTTTAAATCAAATAAAACAAGTTCTAGTATTTTCCTAAATAAAACATATCTATTTGTAGAAATTAGTTTTCCTAAAATTTTTATGGCTAAATTTCTACCATTTTCAAATTCCTCTTCATCATTTAAAAAACGATGGTCAGACAACCAAAAACCATTATTATTTACAATACCTAGCAACCCATCTAATGTCGTATAGTGGGTTAATTCATTGCCTATATACGCCAAATTATTACCTTTACCCAATGCTCTTAACCACCCACATGACTCCATATTTTTCCTTTCATTCATGAATTTCTCCTTACGGATACGAAACCAAAACCTTTTCTATTGCTTCTTTCAGTTCGCTACTCAGATTATCCATCTTATTGACCATCCATACAAGATAGTTACGATCAAGCTCTAAAACTTCCTCGGGCGTTTTACCTGTGTATTTGCCAAAGCTGATGGTTAGGGTGACGTTCTCTTTGGTGCTATCGAGCGCGTGAAGGATGGAGGCTTTAACATCCGCGTCAAGTCCATTGGAGCTTAGCATATAATGGAGGTCTTGACGATCGGTGTGTGCGACATCGACGAACTTT
>JAVHRG010000321.1:0-8441 GCA_036171535.1 Sulfurospirillum sp.
GGGCTGCGGTGCTCTCTTTGTCTGCCTTTACATGTAAAGAGAGTTCAACCTCTTCTCCTAATACCATCGTAAGGTGTGCGTTAAATGCGTAAGGCCAAATAGTACGTGTAAACGCTGTATCAGATAGCTCAAACACGAGCTTGATACCCTCTTCTTTTTCGACATACGAGAGTAATGTCCATTCAACAATACGCGCAAATCCATGCGTTGGAATACCTGCTTTTCCAAACCATGGCCAACACAGAGGAACACCACCACGAAAAGCCTTGCCTTTTTCAAAGGTGGAAAGATCAGCACACCAAAAGAGTGGTTCGTCCTCTTTAGGCTGAAAATGGATCAGTTGCGCACCTTGTTTTAAAATAATTGCATCAAACAAAGGATGGTGCAGTTCAAAGCCTATCTTAGTTATCGTCATGTATTGCGTGTTAATGGAAGCTCTCCACAAGTTTTTGCACCAGCAAATTCCAACCATCAACGAGGACAAAAATAAGCAATTTAAACGGTAAGGAGATCATAACAGGCGGTAACATCATCATACCCATACTCATCAAAACGGAACTGACAACCATGTCAATGACGAGAAATGGCAAATAGAGTAAAAAGCCGATCTCAAAAGCGGTTTTAAGTTCGCTGATCATAAACGCAGGCATAGCAACAGTCAAAGGGACATCTTCAATGTTTTTTGGATTTTCAAGGTTACGAATACGAAAGAAAAGAGCCAAATCTTTCTCACGTGTATTGCGAATCATAAACGCTTTAAAAGGAGCAGAGCCTTTTTCAAAGGCCTCTTGGTAAGTCATTTTCTCCGCCAAATAAGGCTTAATAGCGTTTTCATAGGACTCATTCATCACCGGTTCCATAATGAAAAACGTCAAGATCATGGCTAAAGAGACCATCACTTGAGAAGGTGGCATTTGCTGTGTTCCCAATGCTTGGCGAAGGAAGGAAAATACGATCAAGAGGCGTAAGAAACTGGTCATCATAAAAATAAGAGAAGGTGCGAGAACCAGAATGGTAAGAACAACAAGAAGATTAAGACTGGTTACCAACTGTTGTGGCGAATTGGGCGCACTTAAAGAGAGGTTGACTGTAGGGATTGTATCGGCACCAAAAGCCATCGGTGTCATACAGATCAATAGTAAAAGTATAATTCTCTTCACATTCTTCAAATGGATTCCTTCAATGTTATCGTATGATTTTAGTTGGTTTTGCGTTAAAATCCATTTAATCTTTAAACAACTTTTCGTTAAAATAGATTTCATCTGATTGTTAGGAACACTATTTATGAATATATCAATTGCAATTATGGCGGCGGGGCTTGGAACACGTATGAAATCAAGCTTACCTAAAGTCCTTCATGAGATCAGCGGTTTTGAAATGCTGTATCACATCATCAAAGAATCACAAAAGATTAGCGACGACATTCATGTCATTTTATACCATCAAGCAGACCTTGTCCAAGAGAGAATGAACCGTCACTTTTCCAATATCCACTATAGCATACAAGACCATCAAAACTTCCCAGGTACAGGCGGTGCGATTCGTGGTGTGAAGCCAAAATATGAGCATTTACTCGTACTCAATGGCGATATGCCACTGCTTGAAGCTGAAAATATGCAAAATTTTACATATTTGGATGCAGATGTTGTGATGAGTGCGTTTACATGTAAAGAGCCCTTTGGTTATGGGCGCGTCATCATGGATGAGTCTTTAAACGTACAAAAGATCGTTGAAGAGAAAGATGCAAGTGCAGAAGAGAAAAAAGTAACGGCGGTCAATGCAGGCGTTTACCTTTTTAAAACAGAATTTTTAAACGAGAATCTTCCAAAGCTTTCCAATAACAATAGCCAAAAAGAGTATTATATCACCGATCTTATTGCTTTAGCCAATGCCGAAAACAAAAGTGTCAAAGCGCTTTTTGTCGATGAAGCAACCTTTATGGGTGTCAACTCCAAATACCATCTCTCACAAGCCGAAGAGCTCATGCAAGAGCGTATTAAACGTCGTTTTATGGAACAAGGGGTGAGTATGCGCCTGCCTCAAACCATTTATATTGATGCGGATGTGCAGATGAGCGGCGAATGCAAACTTGAAAACGGTGTTACACTGCTTAAAGGCACCGTTTTAGAAAATGCGCATATCAAAGCGCACTCCGTCATTGAAAAAAGTGTCATTAAAAACTCTGACATTGGACCAATGGCACGTGTTCGTCCTGATTCGCACATTGAAGATACGCATATTGGAAACTTTGTTGAGGTCAAGAAATCAACGCTTAAGGGTGTGAAAGCGGGTCATTTAAGCTACTTAGGCGATGCAATGATTGATGAGGGTACCAATATTGGGTGTGGAACGATTACATGTAATTACGATGGCAAAGCCAAATACCAAACGATCATCGGTAAAAACGTCTTTGTAGGTAGCGACTCACAACTGGTTGCCCCTGTTAGCATTGGTGATGATGTGTTGATTGCTTCAGGTACAACGGTCACAAAGAACATCCCAAAAGGAGCTCTAGCGATCAACCGTGAACCCCTTAAAATCGTTGAGGGATTCTTTTATAAATTTTTCGGGAAAAAAGATGCGAAATAATCTTCTTGCAGGGAAAAAAATCCTTTTAGGCGTTACGGGAAGCATTGCAATTTACAAAGCTTTAGAGCTGATTCGACTCTTCATTAAAACAGGTGCTGAGGTTAAGGTACTCATGAGTGAAGATGCCAAACGCTTTGTTGCACCGCTTACCTTCGAAACCATCAGTCAAAACAAGGTTTTACATGCTGAGACAGAGAGTTGGAGTGAAGGGTTGAGCCATATTCATACGGGCAAATGGGCAGATCTTTTTGTTATTGCTCCCGCTTCTGTGAACACTATCAATAAACTGGCTCATGGCATTGCGGACAATCTTTTAACCCAAACGGCGATTGCCTTTACCAAAACGATCGTTCTTGCCCCTTCCGCCAATACCAATATGATGCTCAACCCCATCACACAAGAGAGCCTTTTAAAGCTCACCTCTCTTGGCTATGAAATGGTCGCACCGCAGTCCAAACTGTTGGCATGCAATGATGAAGGTGTAGGAGCATTGGCAGATATTGAACAGATTTATTATACCTGTGCAAGACTTCTTCTCAAAGAGGCATTTTGGAGTGAGCGTGAAGTGATTATCACCGGTGGCGGAACGATGGAAAAGATCGATGATGTCAGATGCCTCACCAATTTTTCCAGTGGAAAACAAGCCTCAGCATTAGCACTTGCTTTTTACCTGCGAGGCGCCAATGTAACACTCATCAGTAGTGGTGAAACCCCTTTAATTGATGCTATCAATACCTTACATGTAAAGAGTACAACAGAGCTTCAAAGTGCCCTACTTTCACAAATGCAGTATGTCACCAAAAATGAAAAAACTCCTTATCTCCTTATGGCTGCAGCGGTAAGTGATTATGTGCCGATCAAAACACATGAGGGCAAGCTCAAAAAAGAGGAGCTAGGTGAAACCTATAACCTTGAGCTTAAACGTAATGTTGATGTGCTCACTTCACTTCCCAAACGAGATTTTAAAGTCATTGGTTTTAAAGCAGAAATGGATGAGAGCAAAGCACTTGAAAACGCAGGAAAAATGTTAGAGAAAAAAGGGCTGGATGCTGTGTGTCTCAATGTTTTGAAAGAACAAAATAGTTTTGGAAGCACCAAAAATGAAATCAGTTTTATGACCGCTTCGCATGTCCAAAAATTTTCCCTCACCAGTAAATTTGAAATCGCGGAACAGATCGTGGAGCAATGTAGCCACCTATGATCTCTACACTTCGAAAATTGGCAGGTCTTGGTTCAGACATTGGTCATACGAGCAGTTCAAGCATCAATTTTAATGCTAATTTACCTGTCAGTATCGAAGTGATGAAACAGATCGATCCAACGCGTTATCGTCTCAAGCTCGGACGCAAAGAGCTGACAACGAAAAGCGGTAAAAACCTCAAAGAGGGACAAAAATATTGGGCGAATTTTTCAGAAAAACAAGGCGGCATTCTTACTATCTCATCGCTTTATAAACAGCCTCAACTTTTTGAGAAGGATGAGTATTTTTTACCACTTGATTATGAGCATTTTTTTGACTCCAAAACGTTTTCATATAACGATTTTAAAGCGTTTTTACTCAAACAACTCAGTGATGACACCCTCTCTAAAACACTGTTTAAAACGTTGAGTTACATGCTACTCGCCCTTTCGAAAGCAACGATTCATCTTCCTTTGTCCTATGATGGTAAAAAAGTCATGTTACAATTTCAAGTTCAAGCCGATGAAACACTCCTTTTTTATATGGCATTGGAACATCTTGGACCGTTACGGGGAATTTTAAGCCCAATAGAGCTTCATATAGCTACCATGTATGAGAAAAGTTTTCATTATTTACAAAAAGAGAGCCCTAAATTGGGTATGATTACACACATTACTCTTCAACAAGAGATTTTACCTCTTTTTGATCTGAGCGATATAGTATTAGATTTAAAGGGTTAGTAGGTAATGGAAGTTATTTTAATCGCACTTTTTGGACTTTGCATTGGATCGTTTCTGAACGTTGCCATTTTGCGTTTACCCAAAGGTGAGAGCATTTCTCTGCCTGCATCACACTGCCCACTCTGTTTGCATCCACTGAAGTGGTATCACAACATACCGCTTGTCTCATGGCTAGCACTACGAGGAAAATGTGCATTTTGCAAACGTTCTATTTCTATGCAATATCCTCTTGTTGAACTGAGTTCAGCCGTAATTTACGGACTCTGCTATGTTCATTTAGGAAGCCTTACACAAACCCTTTTGGTGGGTTCTGTCTTTGCGCTTTTGCTTGCTCTTAGCATTATTGATTTTCGCTATAAAGCCGTTCCAGACAGCTTAAGTATACCAGCACTTTTGATTGCCTTTTGTACATCAATACCCTTACAATCGCTTCAAAATGGACTTTTATTGATGGGGACTTTTACGCTTTTACGCTTTCTTGTTTCTGCACTCACCAAAAAAGAGGCAATGGGCGAAGCAGATAGTATTATTGCGGGTATCATCGGGGCACTTCTTGGCATTAAGCTCGGTCTTGTTGCTATTTATATTGCTGCGGTGATTGCACTCATTGCTTTTATTGTTGTGCGCAAACGTGGGTATGAACTGCCCTTTATCCCCTTTCTCGCTTTAGGGCTTTTAATCACGTGGTTTTTTGATCTACCAATTTTACATGTAATGGAATTTATCTATGAATAGAGTCAGTCGTTATCTTTTAAAACATTTCAGTGAGCTCTTTAGCTCTTTATTTTTTATTCTTTTTTTTATCACTTCCGTTGTTTTTTTCATTAAGATTGCAGCACTTACCGCAATCATTAAGATGAATTTTTTAGAACTTGGCACACTTTATATTTACCTTTTACCCAGAACAATGGTTTATACACTTCCCATCACTTTTTTTATCGCGCTTTGTATTACGCTTTTTAATCTCTCAAAAGAGAATGAGACCATTGTCCTTTTTACCCTTGGATACAATCCTAAAAAAATAGCACAGCTTTTTTTAGCACTTTCTTCTGCGCTCTCTTTGGTGCTTATTTTGGATATTTTTGTTTTAATTCCCATCTCTAAACAACTGAATAACAATTTTATTGAATACAAAAAAGCTGAAGCGAAATTTAATATCAAAGCCAATGAGTTTGGCCAAAAATTTGCTGATTGGCTTGTTTATATCGAACACAGCGATGACACTAAACTCTACAGTGGTGTTACCCTCTATCAAGCGCCCATGGAACATGAAAAAGAAAAACTCATCATCGCTACTACGGCGGCTATTGATAATGAAAAAGGAATTCTAAGGCTTAATCTCGATCAAGGTAAAGTTTTTGAATTTTCGAATGATATGATTCAACAGATCAATTTTGAACAGATGCATCTTAACTCCAACCCCAAAACACCTGTTGGAGCAATACAAAGCATTGAAGAGTATTGGAGTGGTGTTTTTATTGACCCAAGACGTGCGTATGACCTCGCCTTTTTCCTCCTCATTGCCCTATTTCCCATTGCTTCAACATTGATCGCACTTAGCATTGGTATTGTGACCTATCGTTATAATAAAAGTGGTATTTATGTCGCGATGTTTGGCACCATTTCAACGTATCTTCTGTTGACAACGTTAGCCTCAACATGGCAACCACAATTTGCTCCTATCATTGTTTTTGTATTTACTTTTTTCATTGCGTACCTTATTTATCAAAAGCGCATCCGCGCCGTCTTCTAAACCATTATGCGTGTCAAAATTACCCTAAGCTATGATGGAAGCGCTTTTATTGGCTTCCAAATCCAAAAAGATGAAACAAAAGCTTGTCAAAGTGTTGCAGGAACAATTACGCGAGCTCTTAAGCATATTAACATTGATGCCACGGTTGTTGGTAGTGGGCGTACCGATACGGGTGTGCATGCGATGCATCAAGTTTTGCATATAGACCTTCCACCCTTTTGGAATGACCTTGAAAAACTCCAATCGCATCTGAATGGTTTTTTAGCTCCGTATATTTTTATTCAGAACATTACGCCTGTTGATTCTTCTTTTCATGCTCGTTTTGATGCAAAAAAAAGGCTGTATCGTTACATGCTTTATGATGGAGCGTATCAGCCATTTTTAGCCAATTATGCTTTACATGTAAAGACGCTCGATGTCATGAAACTCAATGAATACGCGCAGATTTTTGTTGGATTTCATAACTTTGAATACTTTAAAAAGCTTGGTGGTGGCGCAACTAAAGATGAGCGTACCATTTTTAAAGCAGGTGCCTATCGGTACAAAAATTTGATCATTATCTATTTTCTAGGGGATGCTTTTTTGCGTTCGCAAGTACGGATGATGTGTGGTAGTTTACTCAAAGTATGTCATAATGAGCTCTCACTAGACGATCTAATAGAACAACGCGAACGAAGGATGAAGGTGTCCACAACACTGATTCCAGCATGTGGACTCTACCTTTCAAAAGTATTTTACTAATAGAATATATCTCTTGGTCGTAAAATAGAGTTTATTGATTTAAGAGTAACGTTCCGCCCACAATCACTTTTTTCACTTTTCCATAGAGTGTATCACCAAAATAGAGTGAATGTTTATTGGTCACTTCATAACTCTCTTTAGGATCAAATAGCACTAAATCTGCATCAAATCCCTCTTGAATAGAACCTTTAGTCGCTAAGCCCAACACACGAGCAGGATTAACACAGCAAATACGAGTCAGTTCACCTAAATCAATGACTTTATTTTTAACTAAAAAAGTATAAACAAGTGTTAAAAACTCCTCAATGGAGCCAATACCAAATGCGGCATCTTCAAACGCTACATCTTTATACAGAATTGATTTTGGAGAGTGTGCTGATGTTAAAACATCCACCATTCCCTCTTTTAAGGCACCCACTAAAGCTTTACGCTCATCTTCTTCGCGAAGTGGTGGCATTAATTTTGCATACGTGTTAAAACCATCACAACTGGTATCATTTTTGGCAAGATGATGAATTGATACTTCCGCATAAAGGTCTGATTTAAGTGCTTTATGCGCTTTAGCAATCTCTAAAGAACGTTTGGTTGAGAGTGATTTTAATACCACGGTTGCACCATAAGAATATGCCATTTCTGAAACCTTAGCCACTTCAGCCGTTTCGGAGATTTTGGATATACCTGAGAGGCCCATTTTTGAAGCACTAAAGCCATCATTCATTAAACCATTATCATCAAGGTTTGGCTCATAACACTGTACAAAAAGAGGCCTTTTTTTCATAATTGCATATTGCATACCACGTCTAAGAAGATTAGCATTGCGATGTGAATCTGCCAAAATGGCTGATGCACCATTATTAAGCAGTGTTGCTATATTATGAAGTTGGTCCTCTTTTTCATCCGCTAAAGGGGCACTCATATGAAGATTTATTTTTGCTTGATCAATTTTAAATTTGACCAATTCTAAAAGCGTAGCACTATCAAGCCGTGGTGTAAAATCAGACATGACTACAGCTGTTGTAACGCCACCTTTAAGGCAACTAGAAGAGAGTTTATCAATATGTTCTTTGTTAAGAGTGCTATTTGCAAAACGTACATTAAGATCAATGAGCCCTGGAAGCAAGCAAAGCCCATTTGCATCAATAACTTCATCCTCTAAAGAAGCAGCAAGTGTTTGTGCTATTGAGACGATTTTACCTTCTTTGATAAGCACGTCTTTAGGTACAAGTCCCTCTTTCGTGTGTACTAAAGCATTTCTAATTAACATGGCTTCCTCTCTTTAATAGTTTTTGTTTGAAATTGTTAATACGCTCATAGGAAAGCGCTATGCGTTCCTGACTTAACTCCCCACTCTTAATCGCATCGGTAATAATTTTCTGAACAGTCAGAGGTGTGCTCGCATTCTCTGAAAAATAGTTTGGTATAATTAAAATATCAACAC
>JAVHRG010000322.1:0-30827 GCA_036171535.1 Sulfurospirillum sp.
GTCACCGCTGATAGCATCAAAATCAATCATATATTTTTCATTTTGATTTAGAGTAATACCAGAAATATCTATTTTTACTATTTCATTACTATTTCCTGTATTTACTTCTATAGTATCACTACTATATATGATTGCCCCTTTTGCATCAAAAATATCAAATCTAAAGCTTCCATGTTGATTGTTGCTAAATTCAATACCGATTTCAGTAAGAGTATCTCCCTGAGCATAAAATGACTGACCATGGCCCCCTATGTTATAGGTAGTCGACCCTCCACTTTCTATAGTAGAATCAAAAATTACAGGAGCCCCTGCCCCATTAACATTAATATCACTGACCACTGGTTGATCGTTCGTTCCCGTAATGGTCAATGTAACCGTTTTAGCCTCAGAAGTATTTGACTCGCCATTGATTTGATTACTACTACTATCAACAGCATAGTATTGGAAGGTAACGGTTGCTGTTTCACCTGCAGCAAGCGCATTAAAGTCTCCACTAATGCTGTAAGTACCATCTGGATTGAGCACAAGCGTTGGTGTTGCTAATTCAACATTTGCATTTACATGTAAACTATTATCAACGACTTGGAAGGTATGCGTATCGCTTGTATCGTCATCACTGACACTCAATTTCCCTGCAAAGGTATTAACGCCATCAAGTGCTTCTGCTTGAGTAACGCTCACATCACTGACCACTGGTTGATCATTGGTTCCTGTAATGGTCAATGTAACCGTTGCTGGCAATGAGGCATGAGGTGCCCCAACATCTATTCCATTATCGACAGCGTAATATTGGAAGGAAACAACAGCTTTTTCGCCTGCTGCTAGAGCATTAAAGTCACCCGTAATAGAGTAAGTACCATCTTGATTCATTACAAATGCAATACCTGCAGGTGCAGGTTGTCCATTAAGGAGTAATGTGCCACTCACAGCAAAGAAAGTATGGGTATCACCAACATCAGGATCTGTTGCTACGAGCTGACCAGAAATTTGATTGAGTCCATTCAGCGCTTCATTAACTGTTCCTGTAACATTTGCTACGACAGGTTGGTCATTGAGATTTTGAGTGTCAACTGCCGTAACATTTTGAACGATACCACCATTCACCGTATCGTGAAGAACCGTTCGAACATCACCAATGGCACCTGTTCTATCATAAAAGACTGTATCGCTAGGATATCCTGTATCTGATAGAACTTGACCAGCTGCGGGTGCTTCAAGACCTGCTGCAGTTGCCTCTAGTGGAATTGTCGTATCTGGAGTAGATGTATTTGTACTAAGTTTCCATGCATTTTCTACGGCATCCGTTGAGACAACAGCATCTTCTTTTTCAAAAGAGCCACCGATAACAGAAAGATCAGTGTAGAGCTGTTCCGCACCAGAAAGCGTAATATCTTTAGCATCCGTTAAGGTTACATCAATAATGACGTGTGCGTTTTGAGAGTTTGTTAGAGCACCATAAACGAGCTCATCCTTAAATACCTGATCGCCAGCTTTAAGTTCTCTGATCTCTCCGTTTGCATCTTTTGCAAAAAAAGTGCCATTTTGGAGTGATTTAACGTATCCAATAACTTGTGCCATTATTTATCCTTTGATAGAAAATTTTTCTAAAATAATTCTAACAAAGATAAAAAGGCAATACTAGTGTACTTAGGTACTACTTTCGAACTAAAAGAGCAAGAGCAAGTCGATCCTTGATGTTTAATTGAGAATAAATCGCTGTGGCATGTGCTTTCACCGTGCGAACAGTAATATTTAATTTTTCAGCAATCTCTTTATGGGAATCACCTTGTGAGAGTAAAATGGCCACTTCAGCCTCACGATGGCTAAGGGATTCAAGTGGATTTATCGCTTTCTTAGGCATCATAGGCAGTTCTTGAATCATGAGGTTAATGTATTCTGGTGATAACCAAATATTGCCTTCTTGTATTGCCTGACATGCTGAGATCAAGTAAGACTCATGCATCATCGTATTACCATAGCCTTTGGCACCCAAGCTCAAAACTAAGCGCGCTTGCTCAAAGGTTGGCGTTGTAGAAAGTACCATTACATGTAAAGTAAAAAGTCTCTTTTTTTGCTCATCATCTAATTGACATAAAACATCATCATGAATCATGATCATAGAATCACTTCCTAAAGAAGAAGGAAGCGATTCTCTAAAAATAGGATGAAATGCAAATAAAATAGTTGACCATCTTTTTTGTAAAATTTTATTTTTTGAAATGCTATAAAGTGTCATTTTATCGCTCCGTAAACATATATTGTTTCGCTTTTAAAATCGGCTTTAAGATATACTGCATGACTGTTTTTTTGCCGGTGATAATATCTACATTGAGTGTCATCCCGGGAGTTATATTGAGTGGTTTTTCTTCCGTTCCAAAATATTTTTTCTCCGTTTGAACTCTTACAATATAATAAGTATTATCACGTTTATCCGTCATAGAATCGGGACTGATGGTTACTACTTTACCTTTGAGTGAGCCATAGATTGCAAAATCATACGCCGTCACTTTGACAATGGCTTCTTGTCCAGGGTATAAAAATGCGATATCTGAAGGTTTTACCTTAACCTCCGCCAAAAGACCATCTTCCGTTGGAACAATTTCTATCAGATTATCCCCTGGTTTAATGACGCCACCAATCGTATTGACATAAATTTTTTGCACAACCCCATTAATAGGTGACTTGATTGTTGTTCGAACCACTTGGTCTGCATAGGAAGCACTCTCTGCGGTAATACGGTTATACTCCGTTTGAGCATCATTGAGTTCCAGTTGGGCTTTTGTTGTAAATTCAGAGCGTACCTCTTGCATCTTGTTTTCGATTTCAGAGATAGCCGCATCCAGCCTTGGCATAGAAGCTATCATTCCATTGCAACGCTCTTCGAGGCTACTAAGTTCTCTTTGTAGCTTTAAAAAATCTACTTTTGATTTAACACCCTGCTCTACCAAAGGTGCAGAAATTTTAACCTCCTCTTTAATGTAAGTGAGTGCTTTTTTCTGTTCTGTAATACGCCCTTGTGTTTCTAATTTATCATTTTTCTTTTGCACATATTGCTCATTAAGTCCAGAGAGTTGTGCATTAAGACGATCTCTATTTGATGTAAAAAGATTTCTCTCTTGTAAAATCTGCTCAGGGATTTCTTTCATATCCTCGGCAGAGGGCATAAACGCCGTGTTCGTAATTTCAGCTTTCAGGCGCACCATTTTTGCTCGAAGTTGTGCTGATTTATAACCCATACTCTCATACGTAGAAGCTGATTTTAAATTGTTAACTTTGAGCAAAACTTGATCGACCTTAACCGTTTCACCCTCTTTAACTAAAATATCTTCTAGAATGCCACCTTCTAAATGTTGAATCATCTGATTTTCACCACCAGGGACAACTTTACCATCACCTCTAACGATCTCATCAATCGGAGAAAAAGAAGCCCAAATTAAAAAGAGTGTTACACTAAAAACCCAAAAGAAGATAACCCAACGAAACTGTTTAGGATTTTCTTCTAAAACAGCAGCCGAAAGACTGCGCATAAATGCATAGTCACGAGCATCAAATGAAAATATTTTTTTACTCATAGACTTTTCCCTGATAATTTCGCTAAAACTTCGTTTTTAGGACCATCCAGATAAATTTGTCCTTCGTGCATGACAATAATACGATCAACAAGCTCTAAAAGAGTATTTTTTTGTGTCACAAAAATGGCTGTTTTATCCTCAATGTAACTCCTAAGATTAGCAATCAATCGTGCTTCACTGAGTTGATCCATTGCATTGGTGGGTTCATCCATCAAAACAATAGGAGATTCAAATAAAATAGCCCTTGCTATGCCAATACTTTGTCGCTGTCCACCTGAAAGTCCCATTCCTCGCTCACCAATAGGCATTTCATAGCCTAAGGGATGTCTTTTAATAAATTCATCCGCCCCTGAGATCATGGAAGCACGTAGCATCTGTTCATCTCCAACACGAGACGAACGATACACAATATTTTCTTTCGCACTGCCTTTAAAGAGACTAATGTCTTGAGAAACATAAGAGATATTTTTGCGCAAATCAATAGGATCAATTTGATTAATATCAATACCATCCAACAAGACAGACCCACTTTGTGGTTCATAAAGATGAAGCAAGAGTTTTGCAAGCGTACTTTTACCCGAACCTATACGTCCAATAATGGCAATTTTTTCTTTAGGTTTTAATGTAAAGGAGATATTTTTTAAAGATTGATGCTCATTGGCATCGTATGAAAACGTAACATCGCGGAATTCTATCTCACCCTGAAGATCGGGGCGTGTGATAAATTTCTTTCCATTTGGACGCTCGGAAGGTTGCGATATGATATTGTTGATAACATCATAAGCTGATTTTGCATCTGAATAATTTGATATTAAAGATGCAGCTTGTCCCATAGGGGCAACTGTTCTTGAGGAGATAATGATAATACCAATAAGCCCACCCATTGATAAGTCATGTTGACCAATGAGATAAACCCCCACAATAACAAGTAAAACAGTTGTTAATTGCACCAAGAAGCCTGTCATCGTTGAAATAGAAGTTGAAATCATACGAGATCTTAAACTTTTTTGAGCAATTTCACCCGTTGCTTCTTCCCATGCCCACTGCATATGCCCTGTAACACCTAATGTTTTCAGTGTTTCAATATTTTGAAGGGTTTCTACCAAAATAGAACTTTTGGCAGCAGCAGCTTTATGCGATTCTTCAATACTTTCACGCAACATATGACGCATAAAAAAAGTGTATCCCAAGATGATAATCATCATGAGAAGAGGCACAATGACCATCCAACCACCGATATACCCTATCACACATAAAAAGAGAAGCGCAAAAGGCATATCGACAAGAACTGTTAATGTTGCATTCGTTAAAAAAGAGCGAATCATATCAAAATCTTTAAGATTGCTCGCAAAAGAACCGACTGATTTTGGGTGCGAAGCCATTTGAAGGTCAAGCACTTTTTCAAAAACAATCGAGGACATAATAACATCACTTTTTTTGCCAGCACGTTCTAACAAAATGGCTCTTGCAAACTTCAAAAAGGTATCCAATGTATAGACCACTAAAACACCTGATGCAAAAACCCAAAGAGTTTCTGTAGCATTGTTAGGAATAACCCTATCATAAACACTCATCGTAAACAAGGGACTGATCAATACAAAAAGATTGATCAGAATTGTGGCATATAAAACATCCCGATAAAACCCTGTCGAAAGTTTCAGAGTGTCCCAAAACCAATGGTTATTTTTAACATTAAGTGTCAGGGAGTCATGTTCATCATAAACAAAAGGTCGCTTGATAAGAAACGCGAAACCTGTATACTCTGAAGCTAAAGCTTCAATAGAAATGACCTCTTCAATGGCCTCAACACCAGGCAGAACAATTTTACATGTCTTATGATCTGCACTAAAGGAGTGTAAAATGCATGCCTGAGAATTTTTAAGTAATAAAATAATTGGCAACTGTAAAGAAGAAATATCCGAAATTTTTTTAGTTACGAGTGTACTTTTCAAACCGGCTCTGCTCGCAGCACGCGCAAAAAGCCCTTTAGATTGCTTAAGATTGTATAACCCTTGCGTCTCTTCATTAGGAGAAAGAGGCAAGCCTGCCATCAATGCTTCTGCGCTAAAAGGCTTATGGTAAAGTTGTGTAAAAAGTACAAGGCATTGAAGCAAAGGATCGATCGAAAATGCCAACCCTTGTGGATCTTCTATCCTTTGCTCACCACCATTATCATTAGACCCCATCATGAAATAACCTTTTATTCGTTTGTATCACGCTTTTCAAAAAGAAGTGTACCAAGATTACTATCATGATCTAATTTTCCGTCCACAACATCTAGCCTGACACGTTTTGTATAATCTAAGGCTTTTGAACCAAGAACATTTTGTACCATAGTGCCCATTGCATCTAAAATACGATAGTTTGAAAAGAGTAAATCATTTTGAGCCTTGATAACTTGTGTACGAGCAGAAACATAGTCATTTTGTGCGACTAAAAGATCTAGCAATGTTCTACGACCCAAGTCATACTCTTGTTGATAAAGTTCAAGCGTTTTTGCACTGGTTTTAGAATATTTTACAAGATAATCAAGTTGTTGTGCAATATAAGTTTTTGCACTCCATGAAAGTCTTCCTTGCTCATCAAGTTTGCGGATGACATCACGTTTATTATCTTGCTCACGTGAAATTTGTGTCATGCTTTTAGCAATTTGAGCTTCATCTGCACCGCCGCGGTAAAGATTATAAGAAATTTTGATACCCACTGCACTTCTGTCATCTTTTCCATCTATTCCGCTGATATCATCTGCCCAGCTTTTACGAGCGTATGCATCAATTTTTGGGTAGTAATTTTTATAAGCTGCTTGACGTTGTGCTTCTGCTGCTTTAATATTATAATGACTTACTAAAACTGATGGGTTATATTGACGTGCAAACTCTTTCATTTCATCTTCGCTAGCAGGAAGTGTTCCGGAGAAAGAGACTTTTTCTAACTCATCTGCTTTTACATAACGACCCAATACACGCTCAAAATTAAACTGTGCATCTTCAAGGTTGTTTTGAGCAACTATATAGTTAGACTGCGCTAATGATAAAGAAGTATCTATCTTTTCAAATTCTGAACGTGTTGTTGAGCCTGAGTCAAATAATTTTTTGACTTTATTCAAAACTTCTTGATGGAAAGAAACACTTTCTTTTGCAATTGCAAGTGTATCTCGTGCTTTAAGAACAGCAATATACTGAGTAATAAAGCTCAAGGCGACATCATTGGCATTTTCAATATAATTATTTGCCGCTGCTAAAATACGCGCTTTTTGATAATCTGCCTCATAAATCGTACCAAATCCATTGAAAAGATTTTGAGTTAATTGCAATGAATGCTCGTAACTTGATAGTGAAACACTTTGAAAGTTTGTAGAAGGGCTATCTGTTTTTGCTCTCGAAAAATCCCCTGCATAATCAAGAGATGGAAGATATTGTGACTCCGTCACACGAAGATCTTCAAGTGTTGATTGATAATTATGCAACCTCTCTTGAACAACTGGATGCGTTGCAAGAACTTCATCAAGACCTTCTTGAAGCGTTAAAGCATTGAGCGTACTCGCTCCTGCAAAACAAAAAGGGATTACCATAAGACGAACCAGTCTCTTTTTTGAACTACCTAACATGTCAACCTCCATTACATTATTTTTTGTACAACATTATTGATATACTGAATAGCTATATATCAAACAAGCTTTTATGCATACACTTTGAAGCACATTTAAAGCATATAATCCCGAAAGTATATGCTTTCTTCGAACAATTATATAAAGGAAAAACCACATTCTAGTCACATTATATGATAAATGCGTTACTATGTATGATTTAAGTTAAAACTTGCTAAATTTAAATTATGAAAGCATCAAATTTACCATTTAGCGCCGAAATCAAAAGAGTAACAGAGGGAAGAAGAAAAAAAATTATATTGGTTATTCATGCCGTATGCTTTTTTGTCTTCCTTACCCACACCATTTTAGATACCTACTATCAGAATTACCAAATCATCCCATTAACAATAGCGATGTTTGTGCTCGTTGCTTTATCCTTTTTTATTTTTTATAGAAAAGGTAAATATGATCTTGCCTCGTATGCAATATTAATTGTACTCTCCGTAGAAACGATTGCCGTCGTCTTTATCTTTCATTTTGATGATTATACACCTGGGTTTATATTCCCTTTTATATTGAGTATTTTTTCCCTTTTTAGTTGGAAAAGGGGACTGATCTTTAGCGGTATCTTTTTACTTATTTTAACGCTGCTACTCTTTTTTTATCATGTTTATTATCAAGATGCTTTTAGTATGAGTGCTTTTTTATATAATAATGAGGCTATTTCAAATTTTTTATCTATATTAGCTATTGTCTTTGTCTTTGCTATTTATTATGAAACCACTCGTATTGATGCCTATAAAAGACTTATTAACTCAAATTATAAAAAAGATTTACTCTACAATGAGATACATCATAGAGTTAAAAATAATTTAAATCTGGTCTCTTCCATCCTTGCCATACAAGCAGAAAAAGAAGATGAGAAGACTAAGAATGCTATTCAAGCAAGTAAAAATAGAATTGATGCTATGGCAATGGTTCATTCAATGCTGTATGTTTCTAATGATCTTGAAAAAGTAAATGCAAAACGCTTTATTGAAAAATTATACTTAAATATCCAAAGCACGATTAGTGATCGTGTCAAAATCATCTTTAAATCTCAAGAGATAGAGCTTTCGCTCAATGAAGTTATTCCCATAGGCTTAATCATCAATGAATTGGTCACCAATAGTTTCAAATATGCATTTAAAGATATCAAAAATCCAAAAATAATTATTGTTTTAAACAGCCACAAAAATAATATTTTATTAACATTTTTTGACAATGGCTTAGGATATAATCTCAAAGATACTCAAAATTTTGGTCTAAAACTGGTCGATTTAAATGTTAAACAGTTAAAAGGCGACCTAAAAATATCCTATAACCATGGATTATGCTACAAAATAACCTATAAGAGAACCGCACATGTATAGAATATTGATTGTAGAAGATGAATTAATATCCGCTGAATATCTTAAAATGATTTTAGAAAAAAAGGGCTGGTGCGTTGTTGATATTGTCGATAATGGCATAGATGCCCTAGAAAGTATTCGCAAATACAATCCTCATCTCGTTCTGATGGACATTATGATTAAAGGTTCTAAAAGTGGCTGTGAAGTCGCTATTGACATTCGTAATATCAGTAACTGTTCTATTGTCTTTATGACAGCCTATGCCGATGATGAGATGATAAGCTATGCAATGGATGCAAAAGCAGATGGTTATATTATAAAGCCTTACAATGAAAGAGAAATTGTCGCTATTATTTCGCTCTTAAGTGCCAAACAAAATCATAGCAATGGTACTAAAATTAGTAAAATTGTTGGAGGATTCTATTTTAATCATGAAACCAATTTATTGTATAAAAATGGCGAAATCATCAAGCTTGGTTCTAATGCGTTAAAACTGATTCAAACGCTTTGTGATCATAAAAATAACTGTGTAAGCTACGAGCAGCTCTATATGACCCTTTGGCATGATGAGATTAATCTTAAGAAACTTCAAATGGTTATCTATCGAATAAGAGAAATCTGTGAAGCTGATTTTTTTGAAAACATTAATGGTATTGGCTACCAGATAAGAATTGATTATAAATAGCGTGTAATACTTACTATCCCTTTTTAAAGTTCTAATCTCCTCGTGTCAAGAAGATATAGGTATTGTGATGATAAAACAGGCTCCATTATCTTTATTTTCGACATGTATAGTTCCATTAAAACGACTTTCAATAATATCTTTGCAAATAAACAATCCAACCCCAGCACTCTCTTGTTTCGAAGAGATATTAAGCTCAAAGATACTTTCAATAGGTTGGATCGTAACGCCACCAGCATTATCTTGAATGGAGATATGGCATATCTTTGGTGTGGAACTCACATAAATATCGATCCTAGCCTCAGCACATGCTACGTTATAAAACTGATCTTTTGCATTGAGTAAAATATTTAAAATACACTGGATAAATTCATTTGAATTTCCATCGATATAGGCATTGGTGCAACTATGAAAGTGCATCTGTATACCATCATTTTTAAAAGAGTAATCTAACATTTTTTGAATTGATTTTAACTCTTCTGTGATGGAGAATTGACTTTTTTGAGTATAGGGTTTTAAGAGAAAACTATAAAAGGTATTAATGGTTTCAGAAAGATGTTGGACTATTTCAAAACTCATATCAACCTCGTTAATTAACTCTTTTTTTCTGATTTTTTGTTCCAACATAAAACTACTTTTCATATGCGTTAAAATAGCACCAAGCGCATTTAAAGGTTGCTTCCATTGATGGGCAATATTGCCAATTGTCCTTCCGATAGAAATATAACGAGACTGATACAGGCGTTCCTTTTCCACTTCTGCGATATGAGACTTCATTAAACTATAGTCTGCTTTCATTAATTTTGTTTTGAAAATTAACATCCAGGTAAAAATAATCATTTCCCACGTACTACCTAATAAAAGCACATTCTTTTCCAGACGAGGGACATCAATAACTCCCAACTGCATTAACCAAAAGAAAAGTGCACCAATATAAAATCCTAACAACCCAAGAAGGTATAATTTGGCAAATATAATTTTTTGATGCAACGCTATCAAACCTAAAAACATCCAGTACAATGGGGTTAAAATACCTGCTATAAAAGCAATATTTTGCAGTGAATCTCGCATACCAAGAAACAAGAAAGCAATAAAAGAGAGGGCATATATGACGTATGTGAGTTTTATCAAAACGGGAGAGAGTCCTTTAATGTTCAAAAAATAAATTGTAAAAAGTAAAAAAGCACTATGAAATCCTTGCGTACTAGCAACCTTGATCACATCATTGACCCATAAAAATTCTTGTATTACAAAAAAAGTGTAATGATGGATATAGATAATAAAAATCCAAAAACACGCTAAATAAATTCCATAAAAAAGGTACTCTTTAATTTTAAATACTAAATAGAGCATTACATTTGTGATAAACAATAAAAAAAGGCATCCTGAAAAAAGTGCTACAGATATAATGGACATCAACTTTTCATAATCAAGCTCAGATTTTGTACCTATTTGCATTGCGATAAGCATAGGTCTTTTCGAAGTAATTTTAAAAAGATAGGTCAGTGGCTCATCTGATCGCAAAAGGGGAAATCGAACAAAAAAATGTTCTATTTCCCGATCTTCCATTCGAATAGCATTCCCATTGCTAGAGGAGTGTATATGCTGATCCTTCCTAAAAATAAAACTATCAATATGTGTCAACTGATCGTATTTAAATTCAAGAAAATGTTCAATTTTTTCACTGTTTTTAAGCTTCAATGCAACCCAATACGTTGCATTACTCACCCCAAAACTTTTTACATGTAAAGGTAACCTATCAAATTTATTTTCATTGAATAACGCGTATGCTTGATTTTCATTGAGATGGCTGGTGTCTTTTAAGACCTTAACGTGTTCAAGCAATACTAATGAATCATGCAAAGAAGAAATTTGCAATGATTCAACAGCAAAAGAGAAAGAAGAAAAAAAAGCGCAGATCAGAATAAAATATCTCACTTTAGTTTATCCTAAAGGTAATAGTGATGTTATATCCCTACCTCCTTGATAGTTTTTCATCAATGTATTATCAATATTAAGACGATATCCAATACCTTTCATAGATAAGATAACATTATTCCCTAACTTTTTACGTATCCTTAAAACAAGATTTTTCACAGCAGAATTACACTGCTCTTCATAATTCCACAACTTGGCTTCAATGGCCTCTTTGGAAACTATTTTATGTTGATTTTTTAAAAGAAATTCAATCAGCTCTAACTCTTTACACCCCAATATTTTTAGGTGATCGTGATGATAAAACTCTTTTGTATCGCAATTAAAAACTAAACTTTCATTCAAAATAATGAGATTCTCTTTTTGTGTTCGTTTAAGTGCTTGTGATAATATTTTGACCAACGCGGTAAATTCAATTGGTTTGATAAGATATCCATCAATAGCCAAATTGGCGGCACTCAATAACAGATTTTTATCATCAAAACTCGTCAGTATAATAATAGGAAGCGTGTAATCTATCTGACGGATTTGTCGTGTTAACTTGATACCATCTTTTTTAGGCATTCTCACATCGGTAAGAAGAATATCAGGCTGTTCATCTTCATAAAGGTTATAGGCCTCCTCCCCATCTTTGGCACAATAAACCTTGCTAAATAACATTTTAAGTGTATTGCTAAGTTGTATTCTCGTTGTTGGATCATCTTCAGCAAATAAAATACGTTTATTTTTTAACACCAAAAGGCTACTGTTCAATTTTAATCCTTAAAAAATAAATAAAAATGATGTTGTAATTATAGGTAGGATGTTTTTAATTCTAGCATACAATGGTCACATTAAAGTCATATACTCAGTATACATAAATGACTCCAAAAAGCTATTTTACATGTAAGATGCAAATTATAAATTTTTCTAATACAGTGAATTTTAGCCCATTTTCTCATAATTGGACTAATACAACCATTTGAATACATCATTTACAAACACTATTCCACGTTATGAAAAAGGATTCTTATGTTACAAACCATTCGTGCAAAATTACTGTTTTTACTCCTTGTTTTTATTCTAGCCATTGGTATGCTAGGGTATTTACTAGCATCCAATACCAACGATGCTAAAAATGCTGCTACTCAGATTAAGCATATCGGAGAAATTCGAACATTGAGCTCACAATTAGGTGTTCATACGAGAGGGTATCAACTCTATTTTGATCAAAAATTTTTAGAAAGCTATTTAGCAACTCATAAATCAATTTCTGAACAAATTGAAGATATCCGACAAGAATTAAAAAACGATGAAAGTAAAAAGCTACTTGCACAAGCCTATCAAGAGATAGAGGCATATCATACAGCCAGTAAAAAACGTTTTGAACTATTGCAACAATACAAAGAATCAATTCAAACCGCAGAGTTCAAGCAATCAATAGATGGAAAAAAATTAGCAGAACTCAATAGCTTAGCAACGGAGCATTATAATAAAATAGGTGAATTGGTCAATACACTTACCGATGCCTTGGAAACATACGAATTTTCAATGCTTGAAAAAGCAAAAATGACAGGTTTATTGCTCGCTGGAGTGATTTTTATTATAGCGATAGCTATTTTTCTCTTTATCAACCGCTCTATTCGTAATGCCATCCATAAAGCTATTGTTGGATGTCAATTTATATCGGAACATAAAGATTTGCATTATGTCATTCAAACAGGTAGTAATGATGAAATAGCACAAATTACGACAGTTATGAATCAGCTACTTTCGCAACTTGCAAAAGCCCTTGATGATGCTAAAAAAACTGCCATAGAAAATGCTGCTGTATCGGAAGAGTTATCAAGCACCTCTATGCAAATAGGCATTCGAATAGAAGATGCCGCCAAAGAGGTTGAAGTTACAACCAAAGCAACCGAAGTTGTCGCGACAATCTTACGCAAAAGTGAAGAGAGTTCTAATCAATCTGGCGTGTTAATTTCTAAAGTGGCTACAGAGCTGAATGGTGCGGCAGAAGAGGTTTTAACCGTCTCAACCAATTTGCAAGAAGTGGTGATCAATCAAACCGATTTATCCACAAAACTAGTACAGTTAGATCAAGACGTTGAACAAGTCAAGCAAGTCTTGTCTGTGATTGCAGATATTGCCGAACAAACCAACCTCTTAGCACTGAATGCTGCCATTGAAGCAGCTAGAGCAGGCGAGCATGGTCGAGGATTTGCTGTGGTTGCAGATGAAGTGCGTAAACTTGCGGAGCGAACACAAAAAAGCCTTATCGAAAGTAATGCAACCGTTGCTGTCATTGTCCAATCTGTTAATTCTGCTGCTGAAATGATGAAGGTAAGTGCAAAACAAATTCAAGAATTAGGTGAACGCGCTGAAGTAACACAAACACTGATGCGAAGAACGGTCTTAAATATGAATGAAGCCCAAGAGATGGCAGCACAGACGGTTGAAGACACTAAAATGGGAAGAATCAAAACATCTGAGGTCATTGAACGTATTCAAAATGTGAGCCAACTTTCCAATACAAATGCCAGAAGCGTTGAAGAAGTGGCTTCCGCCGCTGAACATTTAGCAAAATTGTCTGAAGGGCTTAGCGTGACACTCTCAGAATTTAAAACTGCTTAATGCTTATGCTGACAGAGCATGCGTAAAAGTACGCTCTGTATTCCCTTAATGGATTTATGATAAAAGGTTAAGAATATGTCAATTATAGATCAATCACTCAATGAAACTATTGATTCAATCATTTCTACATGTAATCTTATCCCCGAAGTCTTTCGAGATGGCATTATCTTATGCAATACATTAAAAGAAGTCATCCGCGTTAGTGAGAAAGTATGCACCTTTACAGGTTATACACAAGAAGAATTCATCACCCAAAATCCTTTGACATGGATGGCAAATTGTGCCCCTATTTTTCAGAAGAGTACGGTTCAATATGTAACATCCATCCAGTCAAAATATGGTCATATGATACCCATCATTATCTACCCAAAAATTATTCAACGAAAGAACCACACTCTCTTTTTATTAATCTTACAAAAACAAATTGAGCTACCGTTGCCATTAAAAAATTATTTTTTGGCACAATTTCCAAATCGTTTTTTATTTTTACATGAGATGTTACGGCAAGCCATCCTTTACAGCCATCAAACCAATACCTATGGAGCTTTACTCCTCCTTGATATCGATAATTTTAAAGCTGTCAATCATGTCAAAGGGTATACTTTTGGCGATCAAATCTTGCAAGATATTGCCAAAAAAATATCTTCTGTTGTCAATACGTTATCAGTAGAGCATTTAAACGGTGATGAGTTTGCTATTGTTTTTCGTACCCGCGCTTGCATCTATGACGAAGCGAAAGAAGAGATAAGCGTCTTATCAACAAAAATTTTGAAGGCCATTAAAGAGCCAATTATAGTGGAGAATCAATCTTTTCGTTTAACAGCAAGTATTGGCATTGTTCTTTTTTTAGGGGAGGAATACGGACCTGAAACCATCATTCAGTATGCGGATGGGACGCTTTATGAAGCTAAAAAAATAGGTCGGAATACAGTACATTTTTTTAGCCCATTACTACAACAAAAACGTGAAGAACACGCTAAACTACTTGAGCGATTATACGATGCAATGCGATACAAGCAGTTGACTATTCATTACCAAAAACAGTGGGCACATCATAAAGAGACGGGTGAATTGTATGTCATGGGGGCAGAAGCTTTAATTCGTTGGATTGACCCAATCCATGGTTATATTTCACCTGATAAATTCATACCGCTTGCTGAAGAGAGCGGGTGTATTATTCCGCTAGGGACATGGATATTGGAAGAAACATTCAAACAATTAAAAGCATGGGAGCAAGATTCTATCAAATGTCATTGGCAACTCTCTGTTAATATTAGTATAAAACAGTTTGAGAGAGATGATTTTATCACTATCGTTCAAGATTTCGTCAACACAATAGCGTGTAACCCTCATAAAATTCGTTTTGAATTAACCGAAAGTTTGTTAATCAAGGATTTAAAAAAATCATTGCGAAAAATATACGCATTAACAAAACTGGGTATTTCCTTATCGATTGACGATTTCGGAACAGGATACTCTTCTTTAGCATATTTAAAAAGATTGCCTATCCATGAATTAAAAATAGACAAAACCTTTATTAGAGACATCACAACAGATCCAGCGGATGTTATTTTAGTCAAAACGATGCTCAGCATAGGCCAATACTTTGGACTTGATGTTGTGGCAGAAGGAGTCGAAACAAAAGAGCAATATGAAATGTTGTGTGATATGGGATGTTACTATTTTCAAGGCTACTTCTTCAGTAAACCCTCAGAAGAAGCATTACTTTAATGGTAATTGATTTTCTATTTTACGAGGCTATTTTCGTAACTCTTTCTCCGCTATAAATTCGCGCATACAAGAGTGCTATCATCGTCCTATTCATTCTATTGATCTGCGACATGGTATGTAATGTTATGTCATATTGTTTTTGAGTCAAAACACGATTGATTAATTTTGAACCTAGGGTGTGAAGTCTGTGATGTAAAGAATCAATTTTTTTAAACCACAATTCTTCACTGCACGTTCCACGCATTTCATGATCAAACCATAAACCAAAACGACATACATGCTCATTTAAAAGCGGAGGTTGTCCGTAGCCTTCTTGAATATAATTTGTAAGAGATTTAACCCATGCATTATGTTCTACTGCTGCAAATAACCATTGCATTGAGTCTGGACTTACAACACGGTTTTGCCAAGCAGTCCAACTTTTATAAGGTTTCCATTCATTTGACCAACGCAAAAATTCTTGTGGAGGCATTGGCTCTGCAATTCCATATCCTTGTGCAAACTCACAGCCTAGAGCCAAAAGACAAAGACCATGATCAACCGATTCGACACCTTCAGCAATGACCTCTTTACGAAATGCCTTTGCTAAGCCAAGAACCCCTTCAATAATGGCAAGATCATCAGGATCATCAAGCATATCGTGAATAAAGCTTTGATCAATTTTAAGCGTTTTGGCAGGTAAGCGTTTCAAATATGTTAATGAAGAATATCCCGTACCAAAATCATCCAATGCAAAATGTACCCCTAAAGCATGACATTTTTGCATAATTGCGGAGACATGCACAATGTCTTCAACAGCACTCGTTTCTAAGATTTCAATTTCTAAAAGGCTAGGATCAACATCGCTATGTGCTTCAAGTAAGGCTTTAAAACGTGTCATAAAATCATTTTGCTGTAGTTGATACGCATTGATATTAATGCTAATAGGAAAATGGAGTCCTATTTTTTGCCATTGGCTTATTTGCAATAATGCAGAGTGAATCACCCATTCTCCTATCTCAATACACAAAGAGTGATTTTCCAAAAAGGGTAAAAAGGAGAGTGGCATCACTAGGCCTTTTTGTGGATGTTCCCACCGTATGAGCGCCTCAGCACCTATAATTTCTCCTGTTTTCATGTTGACTTTTGGCTGATAATAGAGCACAAATTCTTTACGAACAAGCGCATTGGCTATTTCCAAGAAATAGTCACGCTGTGCCTGCAAAGAGACATTTTGATCCAAATCAAAAAAACGATAACTATTTTTACCAGACTGCTTTGCTAAATACATTGCTTGATCGGCATGGCGCATTAACTGATCGGCACTTGCACCATCTTGAGGATAAAAAGTCACTCCGATACTGGATGAAACTTGCACGGAAATATCATTGATGATGACAGGCATATTCGTTACATGTAATAAACGCTCCAAAATATGCTCACATACTTTTACTTCACTCAAATCACTCAGAACAATCACAAACTCATCGCCCCCAATACGCGATAAGGTATCCCCTTCACGTAAAATTTGCTCCATGCGTCCAGCAAGCGTTACCAAAAGAATATCGCCTATATGATGACCATAGGTATCATTAATACTTTTAAAACCATCAAGGTCAAGATAGATAATGGCTAAAGAACGATTATGGCGGTTTGATTGCGCCATCGCCTGCTGTAATCTATCGGCTAAGAGAACACGGTTAGGAAGATTGGTTAACGTATCATAGTGCGCAATGCGCTCTAACTTATCAGAAAGTCTCTTCTCCTCTTGGTGCACTGCTTCGAGGGAACTAATTCTATCTTGTATCGTATTTGCCATCGCGTTAAAGGCACACGCAAGCTCTGAAGTCTCTTTCTCGCCACTAAGTTCCAACCTCTTGGTATAATCACCCTGTGCGATAGCATTGGCACTTTGGGTTAATTTTGTCAAATTTCGAATGATCCATCGATTGAGAGCAATGAGTAACAGTGCCGATAAAAAGATTTCAATTAAAGCAATAACAATACTTTTGAATATCATAGCATCGCGTGCTTGCGTGTAGAAAAGGGTTGATAATCCAATACGAACAGAGCCCAATTTTTGACCTGAAACAACAATGTCTATACTGGTATCATAACGCGCATTGACAAGAGAGCTTTGATCAAAAGAGTTACTTTCAATATACGGGAGTTCCTTATCTAAAGGCCAACCAACACTCGCAATAGGCTGAGATTGAGTGTTAAGCGCTACGAGATAATCAATACTTTGAACGTGTTGAGACTCTTCTAAAACAGACTGTATGGTAGCGTAGTCCATCTGCAACCAAGGGGCGATTAAAGCACTTTGTAAAAGTGTTTTTTGCATTTCCAATCGCATACTCGTTTGTGACCACAAATTTTCACTTAACTGTTGGACATTCCTATAGACCAACACTGAAAGCATAAGACTTTCAATACATAAGCTTGCAACAAGCCATTTCCAAGAGAGAGATAACTTCATTATTTTTTATTGATCCAATCTCTTTAATGTTTTATCGGCAATACTGTTTAAATCTTCTAATGCATCAGGAGCAAGCATTTTAAATGCCTCCAACTTTGTCGTTTCCAAATGTTTTAAGCCCTCAGGACTCTTCGAAAATGCCCCTAAAGCTTTGCCCCACTCTTCTACGCTCACGCCATTAGATTCTTTCGCTAAAAATATCCTGCTTGGTCGTGCAGGACTATGATACAAAACAGTCATTTTGTGGCGAAGTTCATCACTGAGCCTTAAGTAATTCGGTAAAGATATAATCGCCAAATCGACTTCACCTTTGACCAAAATTGTTGCTAAGCTATCAGAGGCACTAATATAATAAACATAGTTTAAATCACGACCTTCACGTAAGCCTTGACTCTCAAGCCACTCTTCTGCACAAAGTGTTGCAAAAGAGACAGGGTCTTGTCCTGCTACTCTTAAGGGTCTTTTGGCGTTGGTGAGCACATCGTCAAAACGGCTTAAGACAATGGTTTCAAGCCCTTTTGTATAAGTCATTAAAGGCGTATACGAAGCGAGTCTTTGTGCTAAAAGTGCTAAATTGGGAGATGTTAAGATCAGATCATACGACTCGCCTTGATTGCACTTTTTAGAAAATTCACTAAAACTTTTGGCTGTCATAATTTGAACAGGTCTTTGAAAATACGCTTCTAAAAAGAGTTTTAAATCTTGATGAGAGTCAAAGATAATTCGAGGGGAGGAATGAGGCGCAATACCAATGCGAAGAGGTACGTTACTCAAATCTTGAGCTAAACTAAAATTAAATGTTACTAAAAGAATCAAACAGGTGCGAATAAAGGACATACTAAAACCATTTCATAGAATTTATTATATAAATTTTATCCTATAAAGCCTTAAAATGTCACAAGTTAATTACAAAGGCTTAGCGAGTAGTTAAATTCCGTAACACATTGATTAAAAGACTTTCATGAAATTTTGAAAGCCGTCACGAAAGTGTATCTGTCCAAAAATAGCTTTACATGTAAAGAAAGTATCGTTAGAGTTTATTGTTGGTCAGTAGTTGATTGATAAGAGGATGAAGCAGGGTTTCACCTCGAAGCGCAAAGAGTTGTACCTCACTAAAATAGTAGTCAGATTGCCCATAAAGACGGTATTCATAAGCACCAAAGCCATATCCCATCGGAGTGATTTCCACGCGTGAGTACCATGCATCTTTTGCTAAAACATAGCGATTGGTATCTTGTGCGTACACCCAAACGACAATTTCTTCTCTGTTTTTTTGACGCCCTAGCCAAAGAAGTACATTGCCAATATCATTAAAAAAATGGGTATCGCCATTGGGTAAAATTGCTTGGGCCGAGTTATAAAGATCGACAATAGGAAGCTTGCTTTCTGTACAAATATACTTTTCCAAAACAATTTCCAAAGGCTCTTTTTGGGTATTGCCATGACGCACTAATACGTGCGTATCACTAATATCCATCGTGAAAATAAGCAACGCGACAACCCCTAAAAGTAACAACGTTGCAAACGTAGACTTCATCATAGAAATACCCCTGTCATGAGGTAATAGCGTACCACATAAAAGGTACACACCAATGCGGTAATCATCAAACAATACGAAGAGTATTTGAGCAGATACACATAGGATTTTTTGGTAATTTGCTCAATTAAAAACGGCATAATCCCAAAGAAAATTCCTAAAAAGAGTGAACCCCAAATCAGATACCCAATATAGTAATACTCTTTTTGAAGCATGCAGTACGGACACTTGTGGTTGGGCATTTCGTAGATATATAGTCCGAAAAAATAAGTGATGGCATAGTACGCGATGAACAAAAACAGAAGATTACATGTAAAGCTTGCCATCGTCTGTTTAAGCGTGTTAAGAAGCACAATCGTGCCAAAAAGAGTGTAAAAGAAGAGCACCAAAAGTGTTTGCGTATAGCCAAAAGGAAGTCTGGGCGCTTGAAACACAACGGTACAACAAAAGACAGGAACGGTTAAAGGAATGTTCGAAAAGTAGAGAAGCTCCAGTACAAATTCACCTAAAACACCGATAAATAGCAGTGTAAACAGTATGTATTTGCGTTTTAAATACGGAAAAGTGATGGAAGTAAGATCCAGTTTATTGACAATCAACCACAGCCCAAAGCCAAAAATAAGCAGTAATTTTAACAGCAGCAGTGCGTTGCCGTAATGATTTGAGCCCACAACCCCTGCCGAACACATGGCGCCTGGTACAATGCCAGCGAGCGCATTGAGCGATTGGATAAAAAAGAGGAATAAAATCACTTTACATGTAACGGTAAAATAAAGAATCGTGTTAACCAAATAGTTTTTTTTCTCAAGTGCATACTGCAATGGCGTGGTAGCATTAAAATCCCAATGGCGTAAAATGCTCACGATGTTCACCTGTGAAATGGCCATTAAAACAATGAGTATCAGCTCAATCAGTAAAAAAACGATGATCTCATTGGATAAAAAGATACTCATTCCAAAAGCTCACCATCGCGCATGTGAACACATCTGTCAATGCAATCTAGATCATCAAACAACGTATCATGTGTGGCGATCATCACCGTTTTGTGCAGTGCTTTAAATTTTTTAAGAATCTCAATAAAAATTAAAGAGTTTTCTTTATCTAAATTCGCCGTTGGCTCATCGGCTAAGATGATTTCAGGGTTCATAACAACAGCTCTAGCTATCGCACAGCGTTGTCTCTCTCCACCACTGAGACTGCCTACTTTTTGATCTTTTTTATGCTCAATATTGGCAAGTTGCATCGCTCGACTTACGTTTTCGTGGATCGCCTCTTTGCTCAGGGTCGTGAGTGACAAGGGCGCTAAAATGTTCTGATAAACACTAAGCCCCTCTAAAAGATTGAACGACTGAAAGATGAAACCTATCTCTTGGTGACGGAAAGCTGAACTCATGATGTCGGGCAGTTTGGCAATGTTTTGCTCATTGACCAAAATTTTGCCCTCACTGGGTTTACTCAGTCCTCCAATGAGGGAAAGAAGCGTGCTTTTCCCACTGCCGCTCACCCCTTTTAAGATCACAATTTCGCCATTTTCTACGATAAGATTGATATTTTTAAGCGCGTAAAAGGCGTTGGGCTTATTGGGGTTATAAAGCTTGTGCAAGTTTTGAATCAGAATTTTACTCATGATTTCACCGCCTCACTCATGTCGCTGATGGCGATTTTCCATGCAGGCAAAATCACAAATGCCAAGAAAGGAATAACACCAAAAAGAAAGATCAAAAAGAGCAGATTAATATCGACCACAGGGGTGAGCGAAATGCTATTTTCAAGTTCACTTCCTAAAAAAATAGTGCGAAGGTAAGGCGCGTTGAACATAAAAACATAGATGTAAGAGAGCGCAACACCCAAAAGGTACGCACTCACGGAAACCACCGTGTTTTGAATAAATTTAAGGGCAATGATGTCTTTGATGCAAAAACCAAGACTGCGTAAAATTGCAATCTCTTTTTTCTTCTCACCATACACCAAACCGATCTGATTTTTAAGCAAGATAAAAAAAGAGACCAGCGCAACCACGTAGAGAATCATAAAAATGCCGCCTTTATAGTAGTACAAATGGCGCACTGCTCCTATGGCATCCGCTTGTGAGGTCGCTTTAGCACTAGGATAAATCTCCACAATTTTGAGTGCAATTTCTCCCACTTCATTCGGGTTGGGTACTGTAACGTAAAGCTTTGTATATTCATCCGACTCCATGCCCAAAACGGCGCGAGCCGTATTGGGATTGAGATAGACGGCATCATTGGAGATAATGTTTGTCCCTTTGGGCGCAATTTTATTAATTTTTACAGAGATCATGCGTTCTTCATTGAGAAAATGAAACACATCGTTGTAGTAAAGTTCCGCCATCGCTTTTTGCTCACCAAGACCGCTGAGCATTTCATCTTTTGCCAAGCTTGCATCACCAATAATGTGAAACCAAACACGTTTTTGTGCAAAGTAATAATACCCATCTACCGCACCTTCGACATTGCTCACACCGGTGATCTGAGCGACATCATAGACATAGCCATCGTGCATTTGGTACGCTCGCCCTGCTCTCATGTTTTCAACCACAATTTGAGGATGAGACTTGATGCTCTGAATCAGATCATACTGCAATGAATCCGAAATAAACAGAACTGAACTTAAAATAAAAACAATAAAAGAGAAGATCAAGAAGCTAAAAAGATGGTCATTTCGATCTTTAAAGAGCAATAAAACGGCATACTCTATAAAATTTTTACTGGGCATACACAAACCTTTGATATTCATGTGTTGGAAAGTTTAACGAAGGCTTGGTATCTTTTACATGTAAAGAGAGTGATTCAATCTCTTCTGCTTTTTGCTGTGTGGGAAAGCTCAATGCATGCACCACCAAGACAAGATAAACAATGGCAAAAGAGGCGGCAAGCAGGGTTAAAAATTTCATAAATTTTTGACCATTGCTTCAGTAATTTCATCAAAAGAGAGCACTTTTTGACCATTGTGGTCATGCGCAAAACTGAGCGCCTCTTCTTGTGTGGCAAAAGGGACAAGTTCGCTTCCCATCGGTCCATACACATTAGAGCCTTGTACGTAAAACGCTTTGGTGGCTTCGAGCTTTAAGAGCTTATAATAATCACTCACAAAGAGTTTGTTCGCACTCATTTTTTGCGCAAAATAGAACTTCATCATATCTTTGACACCATCAAAATAGAACGCTTTTTCTCCCTCGATCATCGCAACCCATTGGGGATATTTGGCAACGAACATCCCGCATACAGGGCATTTTGCATCTTGTGGTACTTCTATTTTTGCTGAAGTGGTTAATTTTGAAGGCGTTGGTTTGGCAAAATCTTTGGGAAAATCCTCTGCTGCAACCGCATACGCTTGCTCAAAATTCATGATTTTACCGCCATTGTCCGTTACAAACGTCTGCGCATCATTTTCGCTTCCAAAGGCATAACTGCTGGTGCGTGTCATCGTACCTCGCACCTTACTTCCCACAACATAAAACGCTTTTTTGACATCGATGAGCTCTAACGTAATCGTATCAACCACTTTAGCATCCTCAGGAATGATTCCTTGGGTTGCTTCATAAAGGCAATGAATGGAGCAATACTGGTGGTTTGCATGTGTATGGCTTGTCTTGTAAAACTTAACCAAATGCATCCCGCAATTCGGACACGCGTATTTGTCGTTTCCGGATTGGATAAGGGTTGCATTGGCTTCAGGAACGGTTTGAAACATCTGCGCATAGGAAATATTGAGTAAAAAAAATAAAATTAAAACTGCCCGTAATATCATCTGCTTTTCCTTACATGTAAACTTATTTTTTGGTTATTTTCTCTAAGAGCTGAGCATTTTCACAACCGACTTGAAGTCCTTTGTCGCATGTGCCTTTAAAGAGTTCTTTGGCTTTAGCGTTATCCACGCTGACACCTTTACCTTCTGCGTATAAAATACCAAGATTGTTACAGCCTTGATCATAACCGCTCTTGCAAGCTTTTTCGTATAATTCACTTGATTTTTTATAATCTTGCGCAACACCTTTTCCTGCAGCGTATAAAAGCCCCAGATTATCGCATCCTACAGCCACGTTACCGTCACATGTTTTTTGGTAGTATTCACTTGCTTTCTTATAATCTTGCGTAACACCTTTTCCCCCAGCATACAGGAAGCCTAGGTTATTACATCCCATCAAGTCTTCATTCTTACACGCCTTTGTGTAAAATTCTGCCGCTTTGGTATAACTTTGTTTGACACCCGCACCATTGGCATACAAGAGTCCTAAATTGGTACATCCTTCATTGTCAGCACACGATTTTTCATACAGCTCACTTGCTTTTGTGAAGTCTTGCTTCACGCCATCCGTGCCACCTGCATATAAAAGAGCTAAGTTGTAACAAGCGGAAGCAAAGTTGCCATCGCACGCTTTTTCATACAGTTTGACCGCTTTTGTGAAGTCTTTCGTGACATTACCTGTTCCCTCAGCATACAAAACTGCAAGGTTATAACATCCTGAAGCTTTACCTTCATTGCACGCTTTGTCGTAAATTTCAACCAATTTTTGATGATCGCCACTCTCTTTTGCTTCTATACCCTCTTTGATAAAACCTGCCTGAGCCATCACGGCACAGGCCATTAAAATAAGTAGTTCTTTTTTCATTTTTCTTCCTTTATCATCACTGCTGGATTTTTTCTCAAGGTTGCAATTTTGGTGAAAATAGCACCACGAAAGCCTTCGTTGCTATACCTATACTTCATCGCTGATCCTTTACATGTAAACTAAATACTCTTAACATCTCTGCCTTTATATGCCAATGCACAAAGACTAAGAAGAATGATAAGCGTATAATAAACGAAACTTGGAACGTCAGGACTTTCACCCGTTGCTGCGTAAGAATGCATGCCTGTCAAGTAAAAATTAACCCCAAAATAGGTCATAATAATAGTGCTGTATCCTAAAAGTGTTGCAATGGAAAAGACATACACGGAGTTTAGTTTTGGGATAAACCGAAGATGCAAGATAATGGCATATACCACAATGGAAACAAATGCCCATGTCTCTTTAGGATCCCAACCCCAGTAACGTCCCCATGACTCATTCGCCCAAATACCCCCAAAGAAGTTTCCAACCGTTAGCATGGAAAGCCCAATAATAAGGCTGATTTCATTGATTGCAGCGATATGCCTGATCTGCTCATTAATGCGTAACGCATTTTTCTTATTTTTAAAGAGCATCAACACTAAAGCCATTAAACCTAACAGCGCACCCATGCCCAAAAAGCCATAACTTGCCGTAATAACTGAGACATGAATCGTCAACCAGTACGATTTTAAAACAGGAACAAGATTGGTGATTTGTGGATTGACAAAACTCATGTGTGCCACCAGCATCACGATGGCAGCGAGTATGGCAGCAGCTGAGAGCGAAAGAATGGATTTGCGAAAAACCATAATGCCTGCAAAACTCGCTGACCAACCGATGTAGACCATCGACTCATACGAGTCACTCCAAGGCGCATGCCCTGAGATATACCACCTGAGCGCTAAGCCAAACGTATGAACACTAAAAACCGTCATAAAAAAGTATAAAACACCCTTTTCAAGCCTTGGATAGCTTTTACATGTAAAGATAGAAAAGACTGCCAAGGAAAAAGCGCCAATGCCAAGAAGAAAGTAAAAACCGATCAGTTTTTGGAACAAACCCATGTGATTGTAAAGCACTTCCGCATGCACGCGTGTATCGCTTGGCAAAATATCACCGCTTGTTGTGCGTTGATTTTCTTGAAGCTTCGCAAGTGCGGTGTTGGCATTTTCCCAATGATTCGTCGCAACACCCTCTTGAAGTGCTACAAAATAGTCATTCAAGGTGCTTTTAACCTCACTGCTAATCATTGGATGGTTAAAAGCATCATTGGGGGAAATCCACCTATGGGCAGGATCGTTTGGAATCGGAATAAATTTAAAAAAGACACCTTTTAAAGTAAGATAAGCGACATTAAGTTTTTCATCAAATTTAATGACATCGGTATCAAAGGTATCCCGTCTTTTTTGCGTTTTTTGATTGGCACTCGCCACCTGATTTGCCAGTTTATAGTAGCCTTCTGTATTGAACATAGAAGCAAAACTTACATACTCTGTTTCAGGGGGTAGATTGAGCGCTTTTTTAATGTTTGCGTTGGAGAGTTTGATGATAGGAAGTTCTTGCCAAAGAACGGCATTGGAGCTCATTCCTAAAATAACCTGCTCAGGGCTTAGCCCAAATAGAGAGCTTTTGCCCGCTATTTTATTGACAATTTCAACGGCTTCAGTGCTAATAGGCTTAATGCGTCCCATATAATCTTGCACCAATAAAGCACTAAACGCTCCATTGGCATGTTCAAGTGAGTTTTTACGAAACTGCTCAAGGGAATCGGCGACATCTGCTTTCAAGAAGGTAGATGAACTTAGGAGAAGTGGTAAGAAAAATACCAAAGCACTTTTTTGAAGGAATGAACGCAATTTTAAAAATCGGCTCCCTTTGGTAAAAAAGTTACCGACAAATCCTACACAAAGGAGTAAATACCCAAAATAGGTCGGCCATTTGCCAGGGTCTTTATTGACTTCCAAAATCGTTCCTTTTTCATCGGTATCGTAAGAAGATTGAAAAAAGGTATACCCTTTATAGTGCAAAGGGTGGTTCATAAAAATACGGTATGGCAACGTGTGCTCTTCTGCTTTGTCTTGTACTTCAATCTCACTAGCATACGAAGAAGGACTTTGAGAACCAGCATAACGTTCTAATTGAAAATCAACCAATTTAAGGGCAAAAGGAAGTTCTACCACTTTTGAACCCCAAGCGAGCGCTATTTCAATATTATCAAAATGAAGCAGTGTTGGAGGTTCGATCCAACCTGCCCCACCCTCTATTTTGGCCGTTTTTGTTTTATTATCATAGGTTGCTTCCACCACCAGTGTACTAAGCTCCCCTTTGGAACCTGCATGATAGTTCTTGTAGTTTACATGTAAAAGTTTTCCATTGATCATTTCATGATAGGAAAAGGTATTATTGCCCATTTGTGCTAAGGCTAGAGGGTATTCAAATGATTCTTTCTCGGTTTTAATTTGAAAATAGGCTTTGACACTGAGCATCTCATTTTCGCTGAGTCCCTCTCTGATATGAATAATGCCTTCATATCCCATATAACGCGTCAGTCCTGCACCGATAAGAATGGCAACGAAAGCGAGATGAAATGTAAAAGCACCCAACTTTTTCCACATTTTGTTTTTGTAGATAATCCCGATGAGTGCGAACGTCAGTAAAAGCATTACGGCTTCATACCATGAAGCATCATAGACTAACACTTTGGCGGTTTGGGTGTCGTAAGCACTCTCAATAAACGTCGCAACGCCTGCACCCAAACCTAAGAGAAATAACATGAAGAGGATAAACTTATACGAAAAAAAGAGTTTCCCTAAAATGCTGATGAACTTCATGCTAAACCTTTAAAATCAAATTGATACGTCTTACACGCCAAACGTTTGTCCTGCGTAAATAATAAACATTCTAAGGCATAAAACGCCTAAAACACTTGCCACCCCTGAAAGGTAAAATGCCATGTGTGAACCCGCCATTTTTTTGCCTAAAGCAAAATTAAGCACAAGAGGAAGACCAAAGCCAATACCCATCACACCAACCCAAAACAGAGTCGCATAAACACCACTTTTAAAGGCAACTGTGGTCGTTTGTTGAAACTCATTGCCCACTAATAAAGAGACAAATAACATCGCAATTAACATGATCTCAACGGCCATAATAGGCCATTCAATCGTATGGAGTGTTTTAAGATCAGATGAGTGCGTATCTTCTTTGAACAGATACGAAGCCACCATACTCGCTGACGCCGTTCCAGCAGAAAGTCCAGAAACCACAAAAAGTGCTGGTAAAATCGCTGTATTTAAGATAGGAAAGCGTACCAAAACAGAAATTAAAAAACCGGTATAGGCACAAATAATCACTGCAAAAACAACACTTAATACCTCAATCAAAGGGCGAAATCGCTTCAAAATTCCCATAACGAGAACAAAATACTCTACAATTTTGGCTTTACTCTGCGGAATATAAGAGAGTATCTCTTTTTCAAACATATAAAGACACATAATCAGTGTCAAAGGGATATAGATTGAAATCGCCATAACACCAATGGACATAACCGATGTGAAATTATAATGAATCAAAATTTTCCAAAAATAGAGTGGCTTTTCAAGATCGCCCACCAAAAAGACCATACCAAACGCAATGGTGACAAACGAAACTAAAGAAGCCGCTTTGAGCAGTGGCGTATCCTCATGTTGTTTTTTATAGAAACGTACCAATAATGCAACGATGAGCGCACCACCTGAGATACCTGCAAGCAGAAGATAAACCGCGATCGGCCAACCCCACTCAACGCCATGTGAAAATCCGTATGTAAAATTAATAGCTCCATTCATATTACACCCCCGCCTTTACAATAGGTATGTATCGCAAGCTCGGTTTTGTTCCATATGTCGGCTTCATGCGAACAGAATCTTTGACCTGTAAGATTTGATTGATATACGAATTCTCATCGTTTAGATCACCAAATACAAGTGCTTTATATTTACACGCTTCCACGCAACCTGGCGCTTGCCCTTTTGCCAAGTTGGTATTAAGACAGAAATTACAATTTTCAGCTGCTTTTGTTTTTTCATTGATAAAACGAACATCATACGGACATGCTACGATGCAGTATTTACAGGCGATACAATCATCTGGATTCATCGTCACAATACCCGTTTTGCTGTCTCGATGACATGCTTTACTAGGACAGACAGCAACACAGGGTGCATCTTCACACTGCTGACACGAAACACGTACATAGCGCTTCTCCATCGGTGTTGCTGGGTCTGTTTTATTTTCAACATAAAGCCTTACTTGCCCTTCTGGTACGGCATTGACTTTTCGACACGCTACTTCACAATCCGTACAGCCCACACATTTGTTTTGATCAAAAATCATCCCGTAATGTGGTTTCTTCTCTTTTTTTTCTGTTTCCAATGCAACACTGTAACCCGCAGTGCCCAATGTAACAGAACCCAAACCTATATATTTTAGAAAGGCTCTTCTTTTCCCGTCATTTTCCATCTTCCCCTCCAATTTTGTGTAGCTGAATCGCAAGCTCTACAGTTTCTTTTTCTCGCCACCATGAGCTTGCTTCATTTCCTCTTCACTGAGTGGTTTTGCACTGTTAGCAAGTTCACCCGGTTTAAGTACCTTCATCAACTCTACCTCAAAAACAACCGTTGAACCTCCAGGGATTTCTTGCATATCCGCATTTCCGTACGCAAGTTCACTTGGAATCACCAACTTATATTTAGAGCCCTCATTCATGAGCATCAATCCCTCTTGTAATCCATCCACAATATTGATCATTGAAAGATGCGCTGGCTCTTTGCGCGCATAGGTATCATCAAACACTTTACCATCAACCAAATAAGCTTTATAATTCATAAGGACAATGCTCTCTTTTTGTGGCTTAGCACCAGCACCAAGGGTGAGCACTTCGTATTGCAATCCCGATTTTGTTGTTTTGACATTTTTATTTTTGGCATTTGCAGCTAAATATTTTTTGCCATCCGCTATATTTTTATCTAACGCTTGTTTGAATTTTTCTTGACTGACTTTATTTAAGACTTCAGCACGATTATTTAAATTGGTAATGATCTCTTCATCGGTAAGCTTTTGTTGTTTTTTAAGTGCATCAACAAAACCGTCAATAACGGCATTGACATCTACTTTTGCACCCATTTCGGACTGTTCAAAAAGTTGATTGGAAATATAGCTTCCGGTGGAAACACCAATACTATATGACTCTTTTTGTACTTGTGTTTTTAGCTCACCAGCAAAACCTTGAGAAACCAAACAAATAAATACAAATAATCCTATAGAAATTTTTTTACTTCTCATCGCAATACCCTTATGTTGTTGATATAAATGGGCTATGACACCATAGCCCATTTTAAAGTCACACTTTAAAAAAGTGCAACACCTTTACTTAACATTTTTACCAACAATTCTTTGTGCTTCAGTGATATACTCAACTGCTGCATCAATTCTTTGTTTACTATATTTAAATCCATGCATACCCCATGAACCATCTTTCTCAAGAAGATCAACGGCCTCTTGCGCTTTTTCAATCAACTCATAGACTCTTGTCTTATCCGACGGAGTAAGTTTTTTGACTTCAAGCATTGCATAAAGACCTTGGATACCGACTTTGACCTGTGTATATTTATCTTTGACAGGTGTTTGCCATCCCATCACTTCATCATAGACTTGTTTTTGGTCTTTGAAGTGAAGTGTCTCTTTGAGCTCAGATTGAACAATACTATGACAACCTTTAGCATCAATTTGTTCTTTATCAGCCCAACTGGTACGTGCACATGACCACATCAAGTCAACAAAGTTATGACCTTTCTCGTCACGCTCAAAATGCCATTCTTTGGCATCTCGTGGACCGGTTGCTTTTGAACCTGGTACCAAAGTTTTGTGTTTTGGATCAATATCAATTTTCCAGATATGTGATCTTCTTTGTGTATCAAATCCCGCTTGATCTTGGAATTGGATCGCGTAGAAGTTTTCACAGCTCATCATATACGGCATATGACAACTTTGACAACTATTTTTACTGTGCGTATCTGATTTTGATTGAATATACGCTGCTTCTTTATGACAATCAGCACAATCTTTTTTGAGTTTTGGTTTCGTATAAAGTGAACTCAAATAACCTTGCTCTGAATTGTAGTTAACCGTACCTTTAAGGTCTTTCTCACCTGTAACGGGTCCGGTAACATCGTGAGGATCATGACAGGTTGTACATCTCATACCTTTATCATAGTGTGCTGTAAAGTAAGATTGCGCACCTTCAGTTCCACAACCAGGTCCCATTGATTTGAATTTAGAGCTAAGTGCCAAATCTGGTTTACCCGCAATTGCAGGGTTTTTAGCCAAGTCTGGGCTATAATCAAATCGTTGATGACAACGCTCACAATCAGAATAGAGAAGTCCTGAACTACCCTCTAAGTGACCACCCGCGCCATGACACTCTTCACAGGAAACGCCTTTAGAGATCGTGTGTTTTTGAAGCTCTTTTGCATTACCCAATGCGCCGTAGAACTCTGCTGAACTTTTGAAATCGAATTTCCAAGGATGACATACTTCACAGTAGGAAGTAGATGATTGGAACGCCATCTCTGTTTTATATTTAGCGGCATACGAAGCAAGACCTCTTACATAACCGCCATTTACACCATAGTCTGCTAGTGTTACAGGAAAATCAGGGACATATT
>JAVHRG010000323.1:0-1631 GCA_036171535.1 Sulfurospirillum sp.
CCCTCTCCCACTAAAGGAATTGCTTCGGCACCCACTGTTGCGAGTGCGGTTCCTGTTGCAGCTGCACCTACTTGTAAAAATGATCTTCTATCCATTTTCTTCGTCATTGTGTTCTCCTTAGAATGAACTATTTTTCATATCAGAAACATACAAATCTTAAATAAAAGTTACATTTAATCAGTAATTTTTATTTTTATGAATGAAGCTTAACGAAAAAAAATGAGTAATTAATGAGTATAAAATATATGTGATAACCTTTTTAAAAAAGAAAAAAGAGCTTTTTTGAAGCATGAAGAAGTTATGATAAAATCAAAAAGAGCCAGCATGGATTCTACGTCACTTACCCATCAACCCATCCCATTACTCTTACGTCAACTCTCCATACCTGCGAGTCTGGGTATGCTCTTTAATACACTCTATAACATTGTCGATACCTACTACGCAGGACTCATTTCCACCGAAGCACTCGCGGCACTCTCTGCCTCTTCCTTTCTCTTTTTTTTCATTATTGGAATGGCTTATGGTGGAACAAGTGCGTTAACGGCGCTTATTGGTCACGCCTATGGGAAGCAGCATTTTTTCCTTGCAAGCATTATCGCTAAAAAAGGGGTTGCGTTGATTATTAGTGTGGGAATGATTTTGGGGCTTTTAGGATTTTGTTTTGCTTCAGAGTTACTCACATGGATTGGGACAGAAGAACGCTATCATGCCCTTGCACTCTCTTTCATTGAAGTAATATTATTAGGTTCTGCCCTCTTCTTTGCCAACTTTGCACTCAACAGTGTTCTTGTGGCAACAGGCGATACAAAAAGTTATCGTAACACGCTTATCTTTGGCTTTTTTGCCAATATTCTCTTAAACCCTCTTTTTATTTATGGCTGGGGATTTATTCCCGCCATGGGCATAGGAGGTATTGCTTTTGCCACCGTTTTAGTGCAGGCCATTAACGCAGGCTATCTTCTGTACAAAAGCCTTCAAACAGGGCTGATTAATTTTACATGTAAAGCCCATTTTTATCCCGATCGACGCATCTACAAAACCTTTTTTACCCAAGCGACACCACCGGGTCTTAATATGCTAATGATGTCGTTTGGCTCTCTTATTGCACTGCATTTTGTCACGCTTTATGGCTATCAAGCTGTGGCTGGCTATGGCATAGGATTTCGTGTTGAGCAGTTGATGTTACTACCAACCCTTGGCATTAGCAGTGCAGTGCTAAGCCTCGTCTCCAACAATATGGGAGCAGGTAAATTTGAACGTGTGCGTCAAACACTTTTTTACGCCCTTATGTATGGATACACGCTCAGTTTTATCGGTATGGGGATTTTATTACTTAGTGGTGAATGGCTGGTATCGCAGTTTGATCCCAATGCAGAAGTGATTGCCTATGGCACAACTTACATCTATGTAATGCTCTTTCTATTTTACGGTTATGTGACCCATTTTGCCTGTGTATCAACATTGCAAGGTATCAAAAAGCCCGCTATGATTTTCTACATTGGATTCTTTCGTCAGATCTTTGCACCCAGTATTGTCTATGCCCTAATCGTCAGCTACTTTGAACTTTCATTTATATGGATGTGGATTGGGCTTGGGTGTATTGTTTATAGTTCAGCCTTGGCTCTTTTATA
>JAVHRG010000324.1:0-1620 GCA_036171535.1 Sulfurospirillum sp.
CCACATTGCCGATAGAAACAGCATGGTAGTCAGTTTTTTCCAGCGTACACGAGCTTTCGCACAGCCCTTTTTTAGGGCAAACGCGACCTAGAATTTCAGGAAAAGGAGATCTGGCATTGGAGAGCTCAAACGCTCCTAGGTAGTCATTTTCATAGGTTTTTTTAAGCCATCTAGGGATGTTATTATTCAGAGGGCACCCCGTACGACAGAACTTAAATTCACTCTCAAGTCCACGTAAAAGATCAATGGGGCATTGCAAACAACGACTGGCTTGCGCTTTAGCTTCGCTCTCTTCAAAGTTATGATAGATGGGGTAATAATCCTCAACGCGTTCAACGGCAGGGCGTTTTTTTGGATAGGCTTTTGCAATTGTTTTATAGTCTCTCATGTTAATCCTCGATGATTTCTATACTTTTTACATGTAACTCTTGCCCACCTATCATGGAGACGTCCTCACTGTGACATTTTGGGCAGATAAAATGGTTTTCTCTTACAACACTTTTTTCATGACATCTGGAACATAAAAGTACCACTTCGCACAACTCTACAACAAGCGTGGCATTGTGGCAGATGGTCTCTTCTTTAAAGGTATCAAAACACTGTTCCAAAAAATGAATTTCAATGCCACTGAGTCTTCCCACACTCACGTCAAGACGTTTAATCGCCTTAGCATGGTGCTTTTTTGCCTCTTTTTCACACAAATCAATGAGTGAAGCGACAATGGAATACTCGTGCATAAGCCCTTAGCCTTTGGCTGCCATAAGCGTTTCAAACAGATCGTAATCAACCAAATGGATCGCATCGGTGGTACAAACTCGAACACAGGAAGGTCCTTCGGGATGGCTAAAGCAGAGGTTGCATTTGACCGCGACGCGTCGATCTTCTTTTTGAATCATGCTAATTGCGCCATACGGGCAGACCAGAGAACAGCATCCACACCCAACACACGCTTCTTCATGAATCTTGATAAAGCCATCCATTCGCTCAATGACGCCATGCGGACAAATAGTTGCACACGAAGCATCTTCGCAGTGCATGCACTGAAGCGGAGATGTCTTTGCATCCACTTTAACAACACGGTTACGTGAAATAAGGGGTATTTTAGTGCTATATGCTTCTTCAAACGTAATGCCCATATAACTGGCGGCACACGCCAACTCACAACTCAAACACCCGACACATTTGGTACTATCGGCTAAAATAAATCGATGTCTCATCTTAACGCTCGGTACAGGAAATGCAAGGATCGATGCTGTTAAAAATAAGGGCAACATCGTCAATGTTATTGTTTGGCATCATCACTTTGAGCGCTTCCCAGTTCATATAGGTTGGAACTCTCCACTTCATCCGTTCAGGCTTTTGCGTGCCATTGGTTTTGAGGTAATACACTAGCTCTCCACGTGGTGCTTCGGTGCGAGAGACGGCTTCACCTTCTGGAATGAGTGTGCGTGTTGGAAGTACAATATCTCCCGTTGGCATGGAATCAAGTGCTTGATGGAGCAGTTTCATGGACTCTAAGATTTCATACAGCCTTACTTTGGCACGTGAAAGCACATCGCCATCTTTTTGGAGTGCAACATCAAAGTGTAGGTTTGCATACGCGGCATAGGGAGCACGTTT
>JAVHRG010000325.1:0-8346 GCA_036171535.1 Sulfurospirillum sp.
GTTAAGCTATATTTAAGAACCGTGGCGTATTTTGTACCTTTATGTAAATATAGCCTCTTTTCTTACATCTTCAAAATTATCGAGATAATCAAGGTAGGAAACTAAGTATTTGCGGCTGATATCGAAGTGCTCTTTAAAGGCTTTGATGTCGATGCCGTTTTCCTTGCGCATAATGTCTCTTAGATGAGCCATCATGGCACTTAATGCAATGGTGGTGACGAAGAGGTTATGCTCTAGGCGTACGACCTTTTTAGCACGTGTGAGGCTTTTGAGTGCATCGTCACCCATTTTGCGGTCGATATCGAGTTCATCGTAGATGTTGTAGGGAGCCTCGGGTGTAAATTCGGCTTTGAGCAAGGTGTCATAGAGTTTATCTTCGATAAGGGTTTCGATATTGTCGATGTCGATTTGCGCATTTTTATAGACACCATTCACAAAATCAAGCAATCCTTCATCACAAAGATTTTGTAACACACTCTCTACTAAAGCAACACTCGCCCATTTGAGTTTCAAAGAAAGGGAGTTCGCTGAGAGGAGGGCATAGGCATTTTTAGTGTAAATGGCTTGAACGATGCGTCCCAACTCTTCTTGCATCGTTATAGGGTAGAGGACTAAGCCCTTTTCATCGACAAAAACATCACTCATTTCCTTGGCAATCTCTTTGGCTTCTTCATGGTTCAGTCCAAAACGTTGGTTAGATGAGATGAGTCCAAAGCCGTGTTTGTGCATCTCCACTAAAATGGTAAATGTCGTTTTAAAGTCTTTGGTATCCAGTGCTTTGAGAAGCTCCAATTTAACCCTTTTTTTCATCGGGTCATTGATGGGGTTAAGCACACGTCCACCACCGATTGTTCGACCACTAGAGCAGATGATAAACGGCTCATCATGGACTAAAAAGAGTTTATGGTTGAATTGCAGTTTAGCATAACCTTTGTCCGCTTTATCGTCATGTTCGTAAAATAAAATGCGCGCTTCCACTTGCTTCGTACCCACGTACAAAATCACTTTAGCATTGTGTTTGAGAGAATGTCCTCCAATGCTCTCAACCCATACATCAGCACAGTCAAAGCCACGAATAAACCCTTTTTTGCACAGCAATGCCCCTTTTTCAAAAGAGGTTTTTTGGGCATTTTGAAGATTGATTGCGGTTCGCTGAGAGGAGTAGGCACTCTCAACATCATGGTCGTGGACTTGAAGGTTACGGATGACAAACTCTTTTTCAAGCTCAGGAGCGAAGAGCTTTTCACCGACTTTAATGGTTCCATCCAGCACTGTTCCCGTCACAACCGTTCCCGCTCCTGCAATGGAGAAAGAGCGATCGACGTAGTAACGAAAAAGTCCATTACTTTTTTTAGGCATTACGGGTAGCGCAAAAAGCGCGTTTTTAAGGGTTTGAATGGAGGAAAGCTCATAAATACTGACGGGGATAATCTCTACCAAATGAAGGTTTTTCAATGTTTTGAGATGTTCGGTGATTTCGTATTTTCGTTGTTCAAGAATCTCTGGGGTTGCAAGATCTTTTTTAGTCAGTGCTACGATAATATTCTTTACATGTAAAAGATTTAAGATCTCTAAATGCTCTTTGGTTTGGGGCATAATACCTTCATTGGCATCAACCACCACCAAGCTTGCATCAAATCCAAACGCTCCAGCAATCATATTTTTTAACAGCTTTTCATGCCCTGGAACGTCGATAAACGCGACGTTTTTGGTCTCATCTTGCATACTGGAAAAACTGAGGTTGATAGTGATGCCTCGACGTTTTTCCTCTTCTAAACTGTCCCCCTCAAAGCCTGTAAGCGCGGTTATAAGGGCTGTTTTACCATGATCGACGTGTCCTGCGGTTCCAATGATGCTATATTCCATTACTGCTTGCCTACAATACTTTTGATGATTTCAATGAGTTTTTCTTCAATGTTTGGAAGAATGGTGCGAAAGTCGAGCAAAAATTGATCATTTTCAATGCGCCCGATGACATGCTTTTCACGAAATTGTCTCTCCAAAGCAGTCGCTTTACCCTTTACATGTAAAGCGATTGTGGGGAAGCGTCGGTTGGGCAATGTACCTCCGCCCATGTACGTTTCACTCTCGATAACTTCACATGTATTTTTGCCGACACTCTCTTTGACATGTAACGCTCTTTGCTTCAATGCTTCGACACTTCGAAACAGAAGCCAAAGGGTAGGAATTTGCTCATACTCTTCTGCCAGATACGCTTTGATGCTCTCTTCAAGTAAGCTCAGCGTGATTTTATCGACACGAAGCATACGAAGAAGTTGGTTCTTTTTCAATTTTGCGATCAAATCAGAGCGTCCCGCGATAATGCCCGCTTGTACACTTCCAAAAAGTTTGTCACCGCTAAAGCTAATCAAGGAAGGATGACATGCAAGAATTTCTTCTAAGGAGTGCTCACGGTTACCGAGGTTGTAGGGCAGTTTGGGGACATAGCCACTTCCTAGATCGTAGTAGTCCAAAAGATTATTGTTTGAAGCCAGTTGTTTGAGTGTTTCGTACCCTACCGCTTCGCTAAAACCTTCGATAGAGAAGTTGGACTGATGCACTTTCATCAGCATTGCCGTATTTTCATTGATGGCGTTGGCGTAGTCGATGATTTTGGTTTTATTGGTTGCTCCAACTTCATTCAAAAGAGCGCCACTTTGCTTCATCACTTCAGGGATGCGAAAACTGCCACCGATTTCAACAAGCTCACCTCGTGAAACGACCACTTCTTTGTTCTTGGCAAAGGTATTTAAGATCAAAAAAACGGCTGCGGCATTGTTGTTGACGACCAGTACATCTTCAACATTCAAAAGTTCTTTCAGATGCGTGCTAACATGTTCGTAGCGCTCTCCGCGACTTCCTAATGCGACGTTATACTCTAAATTAGAGTAGTTGCAGATGACTTCGCTCGCGCGATCCAACAAGGCTTTAGAGATGAGGCTTCTGCCCATATTGGTGTGTAAAATAACACCTGTGGCATTGATGAGGGGTATCAGTGAAGGCTCAAAAAGGGCGTCATATGCCTTTTTGATCTCGTGCATCAAAGCTTCTTCATCAAAGCTTTCGATCTCTTTGTGGATTAGTCTTTGGCGTATTTCTTCGATTTTTGTTCTGGCAATTTTCATCACTAAGGTTGCATTACAGCCTTCAAAAAGAGAGTGTGCAACGCATTTGTCCACTTTAGGAAGGGCTCTTAGGCTATTCATGCATTCACCGGAAGCGGTAGTTTGGTTTCATCAAAAAGGTATTTTTTGTTTTGAATCTTCGTTAGAATTCCTTGGTCACTCAGTTGTTTAAAGAGTTTAATAACCGTAGGTTTACTCACATTAACTTGCTCCATAATCTCGCTGTACGAGTAGTTGAGGATGTTGTCATAGTCTAAGTTTTTAATGATAAATCGAATGATCTCCACTTGCTTACTATCGGTCACGGCGGAGATGGTTTTGATGATATTGTAAGAGCGCTCAATCTCTTTGGCTTGAATTTTAGGAAGCAGTACATCGTGTAAGGAATTTAAAAGTTCTTTGATGTTAACGGGTTTGATGATGTAATTATCGACATGGAGTTTAATCGCATCAAGCAAATACTCGGTATCGGTAAAAGCGGTCGTCACAATGCAGGGAAGTTCAATTTCAAGATCATCTTTGAGGGTACGCAAGAAGTCAAGACCATTGCTGTATTTGAGGTGAATATCGGCGACGATGACGTCTATTTTTTCGCTTTGTATAATTTTCAAAGCTTCTTCAATGGTTTGAACGGGGTAGATTTTTTTCACAAAATCTTCAAGAACGGCTGTCGTGTGTTTCAGTAGATCAGCCTCGTCTTCAATGTAAAGAATCGTGAAGCTCCCAAGTAATTCAAAATTGCGCTTGTTCATCGTCATCACCCTCATTTGTATTGATGTAATTTTTTGGTATTTCTATCGTAAACATCGTACACGCCCAAAAAAGTTTTGTTCCTAATTTATGGCGAATATTTTTACATGTAATCTTACCGTGCATATGTTTTTCGACCATCTGTTTGGACATATAAAGCCCAATTCCAGTACCTACACTCTTGTGTTTGGTCGTAAAATAGGGGTCAAAAACTTTGGGTATTATATCACTTTTTATTCCACCACCATTATCAATAACATTGATGTAAATACGCTCAGAATTTTGCTTGGCAATGATATGAATAATCTTGGCTGATTGATCAGTTTTGGTTGCTAAAATATCTTTAGAATTGCCAATAAGATTGAGCAAAACATGGATCAGTTCATTTTTAAAGCCAAAGACTTCTAAATCATCTTTGATAAACAATTCAAGGGTGATTTCTTCACGCTCTAGTTGATATTTGGAGAGGTCAATCGCTTTTTGAATGACAGCGTTGATGCTAAACTCTTTTTTACTTTTGTTCGGATTAAAGAAGGTACGAAAATCTTCTAAGGTGTCTGACATCGTGGAAGAGAGCAGTTGTGCATCTTTAACGCGTGAAGCAATAAAGGTTTCATCGAGTTTCTTGGCAAAAAACTTGCTTTCAAAACTTTGGATAATCATCATCAAAGACCCCAGCGGTTGTCGCCATTGATGGGCAATGTTTTGCAGCATTTCGCCCAGACTCGCAAGTCTGGCTTGTTGGAACATAATATTGTCTTTTTTACGGCTATTTTCGACTTCACGTCTGATGCGAAGTTCGAGCGAATCATTGAGATCACGGAGTTCTTTGGTTTTAATCAAAACATTCTCTTCAAGGTAATTGTGCAGATTTTTAAAATGGTTGATGATGATGAGAAGCACCATGGTAATAAAAAAGAAGATCATACCGATGAGAAGAATAAGCATCACCGTACTGGTTTGAAAGAGACTGTCATTGACCTGCTTTTCGGTAATGGACTGTTTAAGATGTGTGGTAATCAGGCTAGAAAGGTAGATATTCAAAGAGTTGGTTTCTAAGAGAATATCGTCAATTAAAAAGCCAATTTGCTCATTTTTGGAGTACTTTAACAGTTCAAGCACAATATTGATTTTGCTATCGATATTTTGCATTTTGACACTCACCTTTTCCACAATACCTTGTTGAAAGAGTGTTTTTTCAGGAATATCAGGAGTCACCAAAAAGAGGCTGAGCCATTTACTCGCGTAATAAGGAAGCCCACCAATATGGCGATTGGTGGCAAATTGGTAGCTATTCCATTGTTTGTGAATGATCTGTTGACTCAGATAGATGACTTCAATAGCATCATCATTACTAATCTGCTTTTCGCGTATGTCATGGAGTGTTTCAGCGATATTGACTCTGTAACTGTCTTTAATCTCTTCCAAATCAACTTGAGGTTGGGTGTGTTTTTGAAACAGTGTCTCGTAGTCATATTTGAGCGCAAAGATAGAGACGAACATCAAAAACCCAATCGTCATCGTGCCGCTTAAGATGATAAAAATGAGAATTTTCGTTTTATTGGAAAACTTGATCGTTTCTAGTTTTTGGTTAATAAATTGAAAGAAAGTCATCTTAATACTCATACTTTTGAATAATCTCAAATTTGCCATTGACGTAGTTTGAAAGATACACTTGGTTTAAAAGTTGCGCATTGTGGTAAAAAAGAGGAATGTTATCCAGTGTGCGAGGTGAAACATGTTTGAGTTTGTCTAGAAATTTGCTACGGGTAATGGTTCCGTTAATCGAACGCAGTGCGGCAACGGTTGTTTTGGCGGAAAGGTACGCTTCATATGAGACCAAAGAAGGTTTCTCCTCAGGGTAGTAAAATGCGAGATTTCTGAGGTACTCTACCGCTTCTTTGGAGTAAAAATCATCGTAAGAGGGAACGGTTTGTGAGAAGAGAATATTGTCGCCTTTTCCCTGTAGTTCTCCCATTAAAGCATCTGCGTTCACGAAGGAGATGGGACAAAAAATAATTTTGGAAGAACCATACTCTTTGACTTTCTCAATAAAACGTGCCGTTGGTTTATACGCACCGACTAAGATGATAGCTTCAGGTTTTGCCGCTTCAATTTCATGGATGGCATGACGAATGGAGAGGGTATTGCGTTTGTAGGTGCCTTCTGCGATAAGTGATAAGTTGCGTTTGGAGAGTGCGTTTGTGAGTGCGATGTACCCCTCTTCTCCATAATCATCATTTTGATAGAAGATCGCAAAGCGCGTAATGTTTTTTTGCTTCGTAAGATACTCCACTAAGGCATCAAGTTCATTGGTATACGAGCTTCTAAAATTAACAATGTTATCGGTATCTTTGGTACGTAAAAATGAAGCACCCGTGTAGGGCGCAATGAAAGGAATGTTGCTTTCTATAATGAGGGGAAGTACTCGTTTAACCGTCGGTGTGCCTACAAAGCCAAAAAGAGCAAAAACTTCGTCTTTGGTAATAAGTTTGATCGTGTTACTAAACGTATTTTCTGGCTCATATTTATCGTCATATTGGATAAATTCTATCTTTTTACCTTGAATACCACCTCTAGCGTTGGTATGGCTAAAATATGTATTTGCACCCACAACAATATCTTTCCCTAAATGGCTATTGATACCGCTTAGCGGAAGTGAAGCGCCCAATAGAATCGTATTTTTTTCATAGGTTTGATACTGCGGAGCAACCATAAAATAAAATAGGATAAGAAATAGAGCAAAAAAGCTCATTATCAGAAAGTTTTTGTTTACCAAAATAAAGTCACCTTCATTATTTGATGATAGCTATTATAGCGGAAGAAGATTAACGCAACCTATAGCGAAAGAAGCCCCTATAATTGGTTATATAAATATATATATAACGATATTCAAGCGGATAAACTTTCTCTTGTTAAGATCCGTTTAAACCAATTCATTTTACAATTAGGTAAACAATGATTTACCAATATGGGAAACAAAATGCAAAAAGAATATATTTTTTACGATAACATCGGCTTAGATTTTCCACTGAGTGAAGAGATAGAGCTTGTCAAAACGGCTTCTAAAGGCGAGTATCTTGTCTCCAATCACCCTGAGGCTGAAGCGATTATTTACGCTCCTGAGATCAATTTTTACCTCAAACAATCCAATGATAGCATTGCACAAAAAATAAATAATGTTACAAAACTTTACGCAATGCGTGCGCTTGGATTTGATTTTGCACAAGATATGGACTATTCACAAGAGGTCGGCGGTAAGGTTTTAATCGTCAGTGAAGATGCAAGCCATGAAGCATTGAAAGAGGAGTTAAGAGAGGATGATTTTACGGTCATGCTTCTTCCCCCTTCAATGATTTTAGATGTGAATGGACACATTGGAAATTTACATGTAACGCTGAAAAAAGAGGATGAACTTCTTGAATTAGAGTGTGATCAGATCATTTGGTGGAATGCTCCTAGTTTTGCCATGAAACAAAGTGGTGTGTATGACCCAGCACTTCTTGGTTTAGAAGGTGCGCTCAAAAAGCTTCGTGATAACAAAGGTGAGTACCACTATAAAAATTATATTAATTACGATCCTTCCATTTGTCAGTATCATGAAAGACGCGAAGAGATTTGCGGCAAATGTGCTGAGGTTTGTCCCACCGTCGCTATTTTGAATGAAGATGAAACGAAGCATTTAGTCTTTTCGCACATTGATTGTCATGGATGTGGTGGGTGCATTAGCGTATGCCCTAGTGGCGCGCTTGATTATACGCAAATGCCACGCATTGCTTTTTCACATTTAAGTGCGTATTTTAAAGGTGCAACGGCACTGATTATTCCTCACAAAATGGATTTAGGCTTGATTGATATTCCTCTGTATGAGGGCGTATTGCCTTTAATGATCGAGGGTGAGAAGTATTTGCACGAAGCGCATTTAATGACGCTTTTGCAAACCAGTGGCAATCCAATCATCTTTTACACCGACTTTATCTCCAAGGGTACGGGTGATGTCATTCGCATGATCAATGAAATTTTTGAGCGAAAGTACCATAAAATAGCGATTTATGTTTGTGAAGACACAGCTGATTTAGCACGTATTTTTGAAACGATGGAAAGTTTTCCTGAGTGTATGTATGGCATCAATGAGGATGGACTTCGCAAACGCGAAATTTTCTCTGCACGCCTTGCTCACTTAGTGGGTGATGAAGATTTAGGTGTGGTTAAAGCGGGTGAGCATGTTCATTACGGCGACATCAAAATTGATGAGAGCAAATGTACATTGTGCCTTAGTTGTGTGGGTGCTTGTAATGTTCGCGCTTTAACGGCTCATCCAGAAGACAATTCACTTCGTTTTAATGCTTCGATTTGTACGAATTGTACCTATTGTGAAGTGACCTGTCCTGAGCAAGAGTGTTTAACCGTTGTGCGCGATGAGATCAGTTTGAAACCAAGTTGGTTTAGCCAACGTATTATGGCAAAAGAC
>JAVHRG010000326.1:0-1602 GCA_036171535.1 Sulfurospirillum sp.
GCCGAAGAAGTTTTCTAAAAGGCTTAGCAGCCAGTGGTGTATTGACATCGCTTCCAGGCGGTATTCTTCAAGCCAATGAAGATCTCAATACTAAAATTCCCTATGTAGGGCAAAAAAATTACCAAACGTTTCGCAACGCGTGTCCTAGAAACTGTTACGACACCTGTAGTATCAAAACCTACGTCAAAGACGGGGTCATGCAGTTTATCGAAGGCGCAACGGAGTCTACCTATACGAGAGGTGGTTGTTGTGTCAAAGGAAATTCTTACGTCAAACGTGTTTACTCAGCACGTCGTCTTAAATTTCCGATGATGCAAGTGGGTGGCAAAGGTTCAGGTAACTGGAAACGCATCTCTTGGGATTATGCGATGGAGACCATTGCTAAGAAATTGTTAGAAATGAAAAAAGAAGATGGAACCTTGCTGGGTGCAGCTCTGACCAAATACTCTGGTAACTTTGGTATCACGCATTATGGTGTAGAGGGGATGTTTAGCTCTATCGGCTATACCACGAGACTTGCGGGAACGCCATGTTGGCCAGCGGGCATTGATGCCCAAAATCTCGATATGGGCGATATGTGGTGTAATGACCCTGAAGAGATGAAAGACAGTAAGTATATTATTCTTTGGGGCGTTAATCCTGCGAGTAACTCGGTTCACTCAATGAAATACATCTATGAAGCCAAGAAAAAAGGGGCAAAAGTTGTTGTCATCGACCCAATTTTTACCGAAGCGGCTTCTAAAGCGAGTCAGTATATTCAGATCAAAGCAGGCACCGATGGTCTCTTAGCCCTTGGTATGGCGAAGATTATCATTGAAGCCAATTTACACGATCAAAAATGGCTTGATGCAAACTCAAAAGGCTATAAAGAGTACAAAGCGTATCTTGATAAAGAGATCAAATTAGACAATGTTTCTAAAATTACAGGCATTCCTCTTGCAATGATTAAAGAGTTGGCTTTATCGTTTGCAAAAGCAAAACCTGCGACCATTTGGATGGGTTATGGTATGCAACGTCACACCAATGGTGGCTCAATGATACGAGCGATTGACGCGTTGGTTGCGGTTTCTGGAAACATCGGCAAGTATGCGGGTGGTGCTCGTTATGGTCACCTGAGCACATGGGGCTTTAACTATGCCGCACTTTCTCAAACCAAACCAGAAGGCAGCGTTGGGTACACAGGTGTTAGCGCTATCAAAGGTGAATTTGCGAAAGAGAGTGGCGAAAAAGCAGCGTATACCGATCGTTCCCTTAACATCAACAAAACAGCGCGTGAACTTTTAAATGCAAAAGAGCCCAAAGTAAGATTGCTTTGGGTGGCATGTAAAAATGTCTTCTCCCAAGATTTTGACCGCAATCAACTTATCCGTATGTTTCAACAACTTGACCTTGTGGTGGTTGCCGATCAGTTCTTTAATGAAACCGCAAAATGGGCGGACATCGTTCTTCCTGTTGCGACTCAATTTGAAGAGTACGATGTCAATGTCTCTTACTGGCATTACTGGTTGAGCCTCAATGAGCAAGCAATCAAACCTCTTTTTGAAGTCAAATCCGACGTTGAGATTGCAGCACTGCTTTCTAAACATATGAATAAACTAGAAG
>JAVHRG010000327.1:0-1598 GCA_036171535.1 Sulfurospirillum sp.
AATGTCTCAATGAGGTCGATCAATGATTTGTACAGCTGTCAGAAAGCATTACCCGTATGTCCACTCACTTCAAGCGTACCAAGCCTGTTCCACCCTATCATAATATCGCTCGTTGCATAGGCATTTTTAATGCTAACGGCATGAATAAACCACTGTGGTACATCACTTAGTAAAACATCGGTTTCTTTCACATAAATGGGGTTTCCCTCTACACCTATCAAAGCAATTCTTTCATAATAGCCACTATCATAGATCGCATTGATCATCGTCTCCATGGTAGCAGTATCTTTTGGATCTGCAATTTTGGAAAGAGAAAGCCCTAGAGAATGCGCTGTATTTTGGGCATTGGTATAGAGTTGATCTTGTACAAACGCTGTGGCTGTTTTGAAATTTAATACCATGACACAGGCTAAGATTATGCTTAAAAAAAGGCTGAGCATTACCGCCATCTGTTTAAAAAGAGTCATCATTTTTCCTTTTTCTCTATTTTGAGTTCATCCCATGCACGCTTTTGCTTTGCCGCCGCTGGAAGCATTTTGCCCAATTGAACTTGTTTAGCATTGAACAGATCATCTCCGCTAAAGCTGTAGATAGGAACAAGATCGGTGCGTTCATTTGCAGGAAGTATTTTGTAATTGTAATTATCCAAAACCAATGGTATGGATTTTGGAGTAGCATAGTAGGTAAGCACCATATGCGCTACGTTAAATTTGAGCGATTTTGCATACGTCATATACATTTTAGAAGGGGGGACACCAAGTTCTTTGAGCGTAAAATACTTCGCGATAACATAGTCTTCACAGTCGCCTTTATCTTTTCCAATAAACTCCAACCGTGTCGCCCAGTAGTCATCCACACCCCAAACTGTCTTATCACTATGATAGGGAGTTGCGTTAAAAAAGTCATTCACTTTTTCAAGTTTTTCAAGATCACTCTCATCTTTGGCACGGTTCATCATTTCCACAAGCGCTAAGACACGCCTTTTGGCAAATGTTCCATACTCTTTCTCGACTTTCTCCAAAGAGATACCCGCGAGAATGAATTCAGCAGTACTAAAAAGGGTGACGGTAATAACCATCACCCCAAAATATAATGCAAGGACTTTTGTTTTCATGCCCTATTATAACGTTTTTTTAACTATGTTGAATAGTTTGCTCAATCTTCACGATAACCGTTGGATCCGTTGCATTTGCATTGGTGTAAATATCAAATGTATGCCCATTGCTTATTTCCGTAGAAGATGTTTTGGTTAATGAACTATCAACAGTTACTTTATCCGCAGAATCTCCCAAAATCGTTAGTGTATGGGTAGTACCTGTTTCTGTCATATCAAGGACATCATTCAATGAAAGATTTTTAAGAGTGACATTGACATTCGGTTGTGTAAGATCAAGCACCTCGATATTTTTAATTGGGTCATTGCTACTATCGAGTTTACTGAAATCAATCGTGGTATTGGATGTGAAGAGTAAAGTATCCGTACCCGTACCACCATCGATGACGGTATCTGCCGCATCGTAAACCAATATATCATTACCAGAACCACCGTAAAGTTTATCCGCTCCAGCACCCCCATCAAGATAGTCATTGCCATCTCC
>JAVHRG010000328.1:0-8220 GCA_036171535.1 Sulfurospirillum sp.
CCAACGTAACAATATTTTACCTCTTGGTTGTGCTGCTCTTGCTGGAACGCCTCATAATATCGATAGAGAGTACGTTGCCAAACTTTTAGGATTTGATAGTGTAAGTGTGAATTGCCTCGATACGGTCAGCGATCGTGATTTTGCGTTAGAAATTCTTTTTAATATTTCAACCATTATGATGCACATCTCTCGATTTGCGGAAGAGCTTATTTTGTGGTCGAGTTATGAGTTTAAATTTATCACCCTAAGCGATGAATACTCCACTGGCAGTTCCATCATGCCACAAAAGAAAAATCCTGATGTCCCTGAACTGTTACGCGGTAAAACAGGTCGAGTAAATGGCAATCTGATTGGATTATTAACCGTGCTTAAAGGACTTCCTTTAGCCTACAATAAAGATATGCAAGAGGATAAAGAGGGTGTATTTGATAGCGTAGAAACCGTTTATATGTCGCTGAATATTCTCAAAGAAGCGGTACGTACGATGAGCATTAATGTAGGACGTATGAAGCAAGCCTGCGAAGTGGGGCACTTAAGTGCAACTGATTTAGCAGACTATTTGGTTCAAAAATGCAATATTCCTTTTCGTGAAGCCCATTTCATAACAGGACGTGCTGTAGCACATGCGGAAGGCTTAGGAATAGATCTGAGTGTTATGAGTGTCCCTGAATTACAAAAAGTAGATGCACGCATTGGTGAAGATGTTAGTGAATATCTCTCCTTAGTTCATTCTATGAATGCACGAACTTCCCAAGGTGGAACGGCGGTATCTTCTACATGTAAACAGATTGAAATTTTTGAAACATGGATAAAATCGCGTCACTAAGCAAATTATGAAGAGGTTTTACCTCTTCATATCTTTTTTTAAAGAAATTTATGTGTATCACTGTCCGATTCACGTGCATCCTGATCGGCTTGAGATGATTTTTTATCGCTTGAAAGAGTGTCCCATGAAAGCTTAGTCCCCCCTAAGAGATGAAAATGCAGATGCAATACCTCTTGTCCACCATCACTGCCATTATTGGTAATTAAACGGTACCCACGCTCATCCAACTCTAAAAGCTTAGCCACTTTCTGAATGAATTCTGTCATTCCGACCATAATCTTTGGATCAACTTCTTGAAAACATTTATACTCTTTTTTAGGAATAATTAAGATGTGTATAGGCGCTTTTGGATTAATATCGTGGAATGCTAAAAAATCCTCATTTTCAAGTACTTTGTTGCAAGGAATTTCACCACTTACAATTTTACTAAAGATCGTCATCGCCTTCTCCTCTTTTTTAGGATGATTTTAACCTTTTATAATTAAAGTTTGACTAAAATGAACGTTCAAATAGACTGAAGAGCGTCATTGATGCTTGTGAATGAAAGGCAACCCTTTGAAAGATATAGAAAATGCGATAGGTTCGTGTACATCGCTTGTTGAATTAGAAAAGATGCGAGTCTCTCTTTTTGGTAAAAAAGGGTATTTTGCAGCACAGTTTGAAGAGCTCAAAAAGCTTGAAGGTGAGGCAAAAAAAGAGTTTGCTCAAAATCTAAATATTAATAAAGAGAATTTTTTAGAGCTGCTTAATCAAAAAAAGAATGCACTTGAGTCAGTTATGATTGAAGAGCAAATGCGTAAGAGCAGTGTTGATGTAACGTTATTTAATCAAGAAAGTGCAGCAGGTGCACTGCATCCTGTAATGGATACCATGGATAAAATTATAGAATACTTTGTGAGCATGAACTTTTCGATTGAGGAAGGACCTCTTGTGGAAGATGACTTCCATAATTTTGAAGCGTTGAATCTTCCAAAGTATCACCCAGCACGGGATATGCAAGACACCTTTTATTTTAAAGATTCAATGTTGCTTCGTACGCATACCTCTCCTGTTCAAATTCGAACGATGCTCAAACAAAGTGCACCTATTCGTATGATTTGCCCAGGCGCAGTATTTAGACGTGACTTTGATATTACCCATACGCCAATGTTTCACCAAGTCGAAGGCCTTGTGGTCGATAAAGCAGGGAAAGTCTCTTTTGCAAATCTAAAGTTTATTCTCGAAGACTTTTTAAAGTACATGTTTGGCGATGTCAAAGTACGTTTTCGCCCTAGCTTTTTCCCTTTTACGGAACCAAGTGCAGAAGCCGATATTAGCTGTATTTTTTGTCATGGCGAGGGCTGTCGTGTCTGTTCACACACCGGCTGGCTGGAAGTTCTAGGATGTGGTGTGGTTGATCCTAATGTCTTTAAAGCTGTTGGCTATAAAGATGTGAGTGGTTATGCCTTTGGACTCGGTATTGAGCGCTTTGCGATGCTCTTGCATCAGATTCCAGATTTGCGGTCTTTGTTTGAGGGTGATTTGAGATTATTGGAGCAATTTAGATGATAGTAACAAAACAGTGGTTAAATGAATGGATTGATATAAGTGCAATTGATACCGACAAAATTTCTGTAGCACTCAATTCCATTGGTCTTGAAGTTGATGGACTCACCAAAATCCGAATCCCTACAAATGTTGTTGTCGGAAATGTCATCTCGTGTGAAAAACACCCCAATGCTGATAAACTCAATGTCTGCCAAGTCGATGTAGGTGGAAATATTCAACAGATTGTTTGTGGCGCAAAAAACGTTGCAGCAGGTCAGATGGTAGCGGTTGCTCTTATTGGTTCAGAACTTCCTGGTGGCGTTAAAATCAAAAAAGCAAAATTACGTGATGTTGAATCATGTGGCATGATCTGTTCTTCAACAGAGCTTGGTCTTCCTAAAATCAATGATGGCATCATGATTTTAGATGAGAGTATTGGAAAACTTGAACTTGGAAAACCTCTTTGTGAGTATCCTTTGATCAATGATGATGTGATTGAAATTGGACTGACTCCTAATCGTGGCGATTGCCAAAGTGTTTATGGGGTAGCGCGAGATCTCAGTGTTTATTTTGATTTGGAAGTCAAAACGTTAGGGCAAAAAGAGGAAGAAGAGAACCAACCAGGTGTAGGACGAGTACTGCATCTGCATGGAAGTGAAGCGCTTTCTGGCTCTTACATGTACAAAGTTTTTGACAATAAAGAGATTGGTGTTCCTCTTTTAGTTGAGCTTCGTTTGGGTTTTGCGGAGGTTGAATCTTCATGCTTACTGGGTAAATTGATTGATTATGCAACCTATGTGACAGGGGTACTTCTTCGTGCTTATAATCAAACATGTTTTGGTGGCAAAGATGAAAAAGCAAAAATCACTATTGCCAAGGATGAAAATGGGTTAGATGCTATTTATGGTCTCGATGGGCAAAAAATAGCGATTGCAGGTGTTGCTCAAATGGTTGAGTGCAAAGCATCTTCAAGTGATGAACGCATTATTATTGAAGCAAATTATACTCACCCAGAAATTATCGCATCACGCAGTGCCAATAAAAAATTAGGAGCGGATAAGCATCTTTATCGTTCTTCCAGAGGCAGTGAACCACAACTTGCTTTTGGTTTGAATTATTTCTTTAAAATGCTCAATAAACGTTCTAAAATCATGGCTTATGCAGATTCTCAACAAATCACACAAGATTTTGAAGCCAAGATTATCAATATTCACCAAAGTGACTTGACTGAAATGATTGGTGAAGAGATACCTAAAAATAAAATTATCAAGATTTTGAAACAGTTAGGTTTTGGTGTGAACTTCGCTTTTGAACAAGATGTGATTAACGTTAAAATTCCACAATTTAGATCTGATGTTATCAACACGCAAGATATTTGCGAAGAGATCGTTCGAATTGTCGGTATTGATAATATTCATTCCAAGCCTTACTTCTTTGCAGAAAAACTTAAAATTAATCAACCGTATTATAATTTCAAAAAGCGACAAATGTATCGCTATAGGGCAGTAGCTGCAGGATTTTTTGAGACATTGCACTTTGTCTTTGATGACAGCGAAAATGCTAAGAAATTTCATTTACCACCTTTAAATGAAGCCCTTGAAGTAGCCAATCCCATTACGAGTGAACTCAATACTCTTCGAAGCTCTTTATTACCAAATATCTTGAAGGCAGTTTCGAATAACCTCAAATTTGGTAAAAAGCGCGTAGCCCTTTTTGAAGTGGGTAGCGTTTTTGACAGTGAGAGAACCGAATCTAGAAAAATAGCCTTTGTGTTTAGTGGTGAAAATGGTATTCCTGAGATGGCTAATCATGGAAAACCAAGTGAAATTGACTTTTTTGCCTTTGCTGAAAAAATTCAAAGCGTTCTTGGAGATTTCACACTCCTTCCCTTGGAGAAAGTCAATGGTCTTTGCAGCCCTTATGAAGCAGCGCATGTGATGATTGATGGTGTCGAAGCGGGTTATATGGCACGTGTGAATATTCAAGTGGAAAAAGAGCTTGATTTGGATCGTACCTATATCTGTGAGCTTGCTTTTGAGGCACTTTCATACCAACGTAAAATTGCAAAAGAGTATTCAAAATTACCATCTTCTTCACGCGATCTAAGTTTGCTTGTGGATGCAAAAATGCAATACTCTGAGTTAGAGAGTTTTATTGATTCTATTGCCCCTAAAGCATTGGTTAAATTCGCCGTGATTGATCGTTATGTTCATGAAAGTTTAGGGGATAAAGTGAGCCTTACGCTTAAGCTACAATTCCAGTCTCTCGAAAAAACGTTTGAAGAGGAGGAAATCGCCTCTATGGTAGAAGTATTGCTTTCAAAAATTCACGAAAAATTTGGAATTACTATCCGATGAAAATCTTACATGTAAACCCCAAAGCTTCTTTTGAGTTTACAACCGATCAAATTGCCAGCGATAAGTCAATTTCTCATCGCTGCGCGATTTTTTCGCTTTTGAGTGACAAACCTTCCATTATTCAAAATTATCTTCCAGCAGAAGATACGCTGTGTACATTAAGTATCGTTCAATCTTTAGGTGCGCAGATTGAAAAAGCAGAGAATGGAACACTCACGATTACGCCACCACAAAGCATTATTGAACCACCTCTTATTTTGGATTGCGGCAATTCCGGTACAGCCATTCGTCTTTTAATGGGCTTTTTGTCTACATGTAAAGGCTTTTTTGTCTTGTACGGTGATCAGTACCTCTGTTCTCGTCCAATGCGTCGTGTGGCAGATCCTTTGCGCAGTATTGGCGCACAGATTGATGGAAGAAGCAACGGTAATTATGCACCGCTTAGCATTCGAGGAGAGACACTTAAAGCCTTTCATTACGAGAGCAAAATTGCCTCAGCGCAAGTGAAAAGTGCGCTGATTCTAGCAGCACTGCAAGCGGATGGCATTTCAACATTTTGTGAACCCGAACTCAGTCGTGATCATAGTGAGCGAATGCTCCGTGGCATGGGAGCCACCGTGGTATCTGAAGGTTTACATGTAACCATTCATCCGCAAGTAAAACCTCTTAATCCTCTTCATATAACTGTTCCAAGCGATCCATCGAGTGGATTTTTCTTTGCCGTTGCTGCAGCCATTAATAGAGGAAGCAAAGTGACATTGCACAATATGCTTTTAAATCCTACGCGTATCGAAGCCTATAAAGTGCTTGAACGCATGGGTGCTGAGGTTTTATTGATCGAAAAAGAGAGTCTTTATGAAAGTGTCGGTGATATTGTCATCACAGGTCAATCATTACGTGGCGTTGAGGTGAGTAAAAATATTTCGTGGCTGATTGATGAGCTACCTGCCCTTTCTATCGCTTTTGCCTATGCTAAGGGTAAAAGTGTCGTTAAAAATGCACAGGAGCTGAGAGTGAAAGAGAGTGATCGCATCTCCAGTGTTGTCAAAAATCTTCGCTTGTGTGGCATTGACGTAGCCGAGTTTGAGGATGGGTATGAAGTGATGGGCAGTGAGCTTAAAAGTGCCACCATTAATAGCTTTGGAGATCACAGAATTGCAATGAGTTTTGCGATTGCTGGTACGAAAGTAGCGATGAAAATTGAGGATATTGACTGTATTAACACTTCTTTTCCTAACTTCATTGAGTTACTTTCTCAAATAGGAAATGTGAACACATGAAAATCAAACTTGCTACTAGCTATGGTTTTTGTTTTGGTGTCAAGCGTGCCATAAAAATTGCTGAAAATACAAAAAATGCTTCAACGATTGGTCCTTTGATTCATAACAATGAGGAAATTAATCGTTTACGTGAAAATTTTAATGTTAAAACATTGCATGATATTAAAGAGGCTGATGGTGTTGGCAAAGCGATCATTCGAACACATGGTATTCCCAAAAAAGATCTGGAAATGCTCTTAAAGAGCGATGTACAAGTTATTAATGCTACTTGCCCTTATGTGACAAAGCCCCAAGAAATTTGTGAAAAGATGAGCATGGAAGGGTATGAAATTGTCATCTTTGGTGATGCCGATCATCCCGAAGTGAAGGGTGTTGAGAGTTATGCTATTCATGGAGCACATGTAGTACAAAGTGTTGATGAATTGGAAAAAGTGAAATTTAAAGCTAACAAGATTGCTGTTGTCTCTCAGACGACACGAAAAATCAGTGAATTTTTAGAGATCACGAATTATTTGGAGACACGATACAAAGAAGTGCGTGTTTTCAACACCATATGTAACGCAACCTTTGAGAACCAAGATGCGGCACGTGAACTTGCCAAAGAAGCGGATATTGTGATTGTGATTGGGGGTAAAAACTCCTCTAATACGAAGCAGTTACATAGCATTTGCAAAGAGTACTGTTTGGATAGTTTTTTAGTAGAAAGTGAAAAAGATTTAGATCCAAGTTGGTTTATAGGAAAAACGCTTTGTGGCGTGACTGCGGGCGCTTCGACGCCTGATTGGATTATCGAAAAAATAGTTGGAAAAATCAGCGAAATTAAAGTATAATAGGCAACTTTTACATGTTTACATGTAGCTAAATGTGTCAAAAATCAATCAAAAAGGGTATAAAATGGTAAATGAGGCGAACAAAGCTGTTCATACTGACGCCGTAGACGAGCATGAGGAGATGGATTTTGCGGCTATGTTGGAAGAGTCTTTCAAAGATTCTGAGAGAGATGCACTCATCAATGGTGTTGTTGTAGCGATCAAAGAAGATGTTATCTTAGTTGATGTGGGTAAGAAGTCTGAAGGACGTCTAAACGCATCAGAGGTTACAGATGAAAATGGCAACATAACATGCAAAGTGGGAGATGTAATCCCTGTAGTTATTACAGGATTCAGAAACGAAAGACCAGCGGTTTCGCACAAAAAGGCCCTTCGTAAAGGTCATATTAAATCATTTATCGCTGAATATAAAGAAGAAGACGATGTTGCTCTTGATGTTAAAATCACTGGCAAAAATAAAGGTGGATTTATCGCTGAAAATGCAGAAGGTATCGAATTTTTCCTTCCACGTTCACAAGCAGCTGTTAAAGACATGAACGCACTTATGGGTAAATCACTTAAAGTCAAAATTATTAAAATTGACACAGATACAGAATCTATCATTATTTCTCGCAAAAAATTCTTAGACGATGAGCGTAAAAAACGTAAAGAGATCGTTCAAGAGTTGATTGACCGTGATGAAGTTGTTGAAGGTACCATCAAAAAAATTACCACATACGGTATGTTTGTTGACGTTGGCGGCATTGACGGTTTGGTTCACTACAGCGAAATTAGTTACAAAGGTCCTGTAAACCCTGGCACACTCTACAAAGAGGGTGAAGTGATTCCTGTTAAAGCGATCAAATATGACAAAGACAAACGTCATCTTTCACTTTCAGTCAAAGCGGCTATGCCAGATCCTTGGGATGAAATCAAAGATGAGTTAGAGACAGGTGATTCTATCCAAGTTACTATTAGCAATATCGAGCCTTATGGTGCGTTTGTTGATCTTGGTAATGACATTGAAGGTTTCTTACATATCTCTGAAATTTCTTGGGATAAAAACATCAAACATCCACGTGATTACATCGAAGAGGGACAAGTGGTTGATGTTGAAGTGATTGAGATTGATGCTAAAGAAAGAAGACTCAGAGTATCTTTGAAAAATGTTCTTCCAAAACCATTTGATGATTTTATGAAAAAATTCAAAGTAGGTGATATTGTTAAAGGTGAAATTACGACCATCACAAACTTTGGTGCTTTTGTTAAAATCGGTGGTATTGAAGGTCTTTTACATAATGAAGATGCTTCTTGGGATCGCAATAATAAATGCAAAGAGCTTTTCACTGTTGGCGCTGAAATTGAAGTAAAAATCGTTAAAATTGATGAAGAGACTGAAAAAGTATCTCTCAGCAAAAAAG
>JAVHRG010000329.1:0-3481 GCA_036171535.1 Sulfurospirillum sp.
TTATTCCTGTCGCCTTTATGGATGGAATCGTAGGTATGTTCTTTAACTCCTTTGCGATGACGGTGGCTTCGGGTATTGTGATCTCATACCTTGTGGCGGTTATGTTTGTTCCTTCTATTGGTGCACGTCTTTTAAGTGCCAAAGAGAGTAAGTTCTACTACGCGACAGAGCCTATTTTAAAAGCGGTTGATAGAGCGTATGTGAGCCTTTTGAAGCCACTGATTCGCTTTAAAACCATCACGGTTTTGGTGACTTTTGCACTTTTATTTGCTTCGTTGACCCTAAAAGTAGGTATGGACTTTCTACCGATGCAAGATAACAGCGAATTTCAGATTACGATTAAAGGCCCTGTAGGAATTAATCTTGAGACAATGAAGCAAAAGGTTATTCCTGTCGATGAGATGCTCAAAGGTGACCCATCTATCGCGTATTCTATCGTTTCAATAGGATACGATTCAGCGAAAAGCCTCCATAAAGCACGTATTTACATTAAACTAAAACCCGTCAAAGAGCGAACTGTTTCACAATCAACATTGATCGAACAGTATCGAGAAAAAATAAAAGATATTCAAGACCTTACGATCTCAGTTGAAAAAGTGGACGATTTTGATACAGGCGATTCAACAGCGCCACTTCAAGTGGTTATCACAGGCGATAAGTTTGAAGTCTTAGATGACACGTCTAACAAACTTATGGAGTTTCTAAAAGCAACGCAAGGCATTGTGGATGTTGATAGTGACTACGAGAGTGGCAAACCGGAGATGAAAATCACCATCCTTCGTGAAAATGCGCAAAGAGTAGGGGTCAGTGTTAAAGAGATTGCCGCTGTTTTGGGTTCTGCTTACTCAAGTGACAGTGCCATCTCCTACTATGAAGACAATGGCAAGCAATTTGACATTACAATTCGCTTTAGAGATGACTTTAGAGCATCCTTGGAAGACATGAAAAAACTCCAAGTCCGAAATGCTAATGGTGAGTTTGTCGCGCTTGAAGGCTTGATTGCCTTTGAAAACAATTTAGGAACAGCGTCTATCAACCGTTTTGATCGTGAGCGAAAAATCTTAGTGACGGCTAACATTGTAGGTACTTCACTCGATAAAGTGGTCGTACAAGTCAATGACAAAATGAAAGAGCTTTTACCAGAAGGGTATCATTACCGTTTTACAGGCGATGTTGAGAACATGAACGATACCGCCAAAGCCTTTGGTGCAGCGGTTCTTCTTGCGGTTATTTTGATCTACTTAATCCTAGCCGCCCTTTATGAGTCACTGATTCAGCCGTTCATTATTATGATCTCTATGCCACTTTCACTCACGGGTATCATGGTGGCATTGTATTTAAGCGGGTATACCTTCAGCCTCTTTGTTATGATTGGTATTATCTTGCTTCTGGGGATGGTCGGCAAAAATGCCATTTTGGTGGTTGACTTTGCCAACCGTGCAGTCAAAGAGGGCAAAGAGATTGATGATGCACTTCTTGAAGCGGGTGAAAAACGTCTTCGCCCTATTTTAATGACCACCTTTGCGATGATAGGGGCGATGATGCCTCTTGCCTTTGGTGGTGGAGCAGGGCATGAAGCAAACGCTCCAATGGCGCTTGCGATTATCGGTGGACTTTTAAGTTCTACGGTTTTAACCTTGCTTGTCGTTCCTGCTATTTATAAATTTATGTACCCAATGGACAGATGGTTACGTAAATGGTACGAAAAAGGTACCGTATAATCTTTACATGTAAAGGGTGTTTTGAAATAAATATCCTTTACACCCTCTCTTTTTTCTCACGTTCATTCAGAATCGGTACATTATTTGCTTTTTCATTTCTTGGATTAAGGTTCTCCTTTATGGAGTTAATACAGGAGCAATGCTCTTTAAGACGTGATGCTGCTTTATGCTGTCGCGCCAAAGTCCGTTTTCTCGGACATGTAAATGCTTTAAGGACACGTGTGATGAAAAGAATGGTATGTCTCATTTCAGTTGCTGCAGTGCTTGGAATGAATGCTTACGCAAGAGATTATGTTGAAGATGTTCATGGTGGCATCTCCCATGCAAGTATCGATGGAGAGCACAAGGCTGCTTACGATATCGGTTATGGTATTACAAAAACATTAGATAATAAAGTACTTTTTGGTGTTGCTTTCAATGGTGAATATGCCAATTTAAGTGATGGTTCACTCTATGGCGCTGGTACAGATTTTAAACTTGGCTACAACGTCTGGGAGAAACTGAATGCTTATGGTATCGTTGGTGCAAAACTTCAGTCTGTTGATGGTAACGCTGGCTATGGTTTAGGGTATGGATTAGGGGTTGATTATCCTCTTACAAGGGCTATTTCTGCGGCAGTTGAGTATAAAAGCTATAACATGAATGCAAGCAATATTCCTGATTATGACTACAAAACATTAGGGCTTAATCTCAAATACGCATTCTAAAATGTTAGCAGGGAGATAATCCCTGCGCATTTTTACTTATTTCTTTTTCGATCTTTTTTGGCTTGTTTCGCTTTGGCTTTGGCTTGTGCTTTACGAGCATCACTCATTTTTGCTTTATCAGAGTTGACCTCACCCACATTGGTTTGTTTTCCTTCATACGGTACTGTATGCTTTTGCTGTGTTGAAAGAGCCGCTAATTTGTAGCCTTTTTCCATTTTAACGCTATTGTTAAGTAATCCGCCCATGTTATGTCCTTCGTGCTATTCTAAATGTAATTGGAGAAAAATCGTTGAGAGTTTAGTAACGATATGTAACGTTATTATACTTTGTCCTTGCTTCAAACCATGTAAAAATCTTTACATGTAAAGATAATTTGCTTTTCTTTCAGACTAGTTGATTAAAATAGCACCTAATGTTTTTACATGTAAAAGGAAAAATATGGTAGAAAAAAACCTCATAACTGCCCAACAATACGCCATCAAGCATAAAATGAGTACCTTTGCTGTTCTCAAATGTGTCAATGCCAAAACACTGAAAACGATCAAAAAAAACGTTAATGACGAAGAGATAGAGTTTATCATCGATGAGACACTTCCAAGCAAAGTTGCCACTCAAGATGAGGCAATACCAGAACGAGACAAACATGAAAAAATCGACTATGAGATGAAATTTCACGAACTCTTCGCCAAATATATCGAACTTCAGGAAAAATACACCCAACTCATTGAGGAAAAAAGCCATGCGACGAAATGAATTTGAAATTACCGATAAAGAGTTAATCCATACATTACTCAATGAATGCGAATACGGAACCCTTTCGCTGATAGACAATAACGTTCCTTATGGAATACCGCTTAATTTTGTCTGGTGGGAAGAGGGTGTTGCATTTCATGGAGCCAAAGAGGGCAAAAAGATAGAACTGATTGCACAAAATCCCAATGCTTCATTGAGTATTGTGAAACCCTATTCGTTACTTCCATCGTATTTTAGTGAAACAACATCGGCATGTCCTGCATCACAGCTTTATGCGAGCATCATCATGCAAGGCGTCAT
>JAVHRG010000329.1:3581-8172 GCA_036171535.1 Sulfurospirillum sp.
GAAGAGGGCATTTTCAAATGCCCTTAAAATGCGGTAGTTTATTGATTTAAAATATCAAGTGTTTTTTCATAAACACCCAGTTTGCTGAGTTCATTATTGAGCTCTTCTGTTAATTTAGATTGTGATTTTAATTCACCCGAGATCAGCTGACTCTTCTCTGCTAGATTTTCCATATTAGAAGAGAGCGCATTGCTTTTTGATGAAACGGCTAAAAGCCCACTGCTTACACTACCCATCGTTTTACTAATACTCTCCACCGCTTGAATGATCGTACTTACTGATACGTTGGTCTCTGAGAGGCTTTTTTGGGTGCGTTCTGCCAATTTGCGCACTTCATCTGCAACAACAGCAAAACCGCGTCCATGTTCTCCTGCCCGTGCCGCTTCTATAGCAGCATTAAGGGCTAAAAGATTGGTCTGATCTGCAATATCTGCAATGACGCTTAAGACAACGCGAATATCTCGGACATTATTCGTAAGATTATCAACCTCAATGGAAAGACTCGCATTGTCCGAGCTTCCTTGTTCCATACTGGAGGAGAAGAGGTTAAATTCACCTTTAACCTGCCCCAGTTGTGATTCTATCGCATCAATGGCCGTTACAGCATCTTGCAATGTACCACCAATCGTTCGAAGTAATGGCATGCTTTGTTTCATCTGCTCAAGCATTGCTTTGTTAAGGTTATTGATGATTGTTTGGCGATTGATTTTTCGTAGTAAAAAATAACTTTTAAATCCTGCGTATTTTTGAACAAAATTATCAATGTAGTCATCTTCAAAATTACCCCCATCAACCTGATAGAAAAAGATTGCAGTTAATGTTTGGTTAATATTGACACCAAGAAGCTCACCAAAGGTCGAAAAGCCTACAACAGGGATATCTTTAAAGGTATCCAGTCGATTGAGCACCTCGGCGTTACAAAGACGTCTTAAGATACAATCATTAAAGATCGCACCAATGGCTTTGGGTTTATTGCGGCTAAAATCAGCAAAATCATGGCTTGTTGTCTGTACAAAGTCTGTTTTTTCGAGTAGAACGAGCTCTTCACCTGCTTCAATATCACAATAAAAATGAATTGTATCGTTTGCGATATCAATAGAGGCAATGGAGCGAATATAAATCTCTCCATCAATGGCAATACCAAAAGTATAATTTGCAAGTTTAAAGTTGAGTTCATTTGCAGAGCAATGGAAATGGCTGGTTAACGCTTCTATAACACTGACATTTACATTGGTTTTACGATCCAAAAATGCTGTAACCGTACGAGTAATTGGATTTGCCGCCAAAACAGTAAATACCGTAGCCGTTGGTCTAAAATTTTGACTTTTAAAGACACCAAAACGGTACTTTGGCGCAAGCTTTATAAACGTAATGACCGCATGATGTCGAAGTGTACGAGTTCCGTCATAGATATACGTGTTTTGAAAATCTAATTTACCACCAGCACTACCACCAATGAGCAAACAGGGGAATTTCCCTACATGATAGATTGCTTCCATAAAAAAGCTCTCACTAGCGCTCAGTCCATCAATGAGCGTATAACCCAGTGTATCATCAGAGCGCATTTTAAAAGGAACCTGTACTTTTTTAACCTCTTCGGCAATTGAAGCGGAACGTTCAGCCGCTGTTTTTTTACTCGTTGCCATATCTTCGCTTTTGAGCGGAATCGAAGCCACATAAATATCGCTTACCATTTCAGGAGAAAAGAGCATCAAAACAATATTATCGCCTTCACCCGCATTCGCAGAAGAATAGAGTGAGGGAAGGGGATTGGAACGATCCAAACTGCATAACTCACCCGCAGTCGTTGAAAGAATTAACGTTGTATCTTTGGGAAGAAGCTGTTTAAGCTTTGAAGAGATAGAACTAAAATCAAGAGCAGGGGAAACAAAACCTAAAACAACTTTTGGATTAAAAGGAAGCTTTTCAAGAGCTGCTGTCATCGTTTTTTCTTGAAGTGTTAACGTCACAATAGCTTGATTGAGTAGTCCATTAGATGATGAACTACTCAATGTTTGATGTGATTCGGTTGATGAATGAAAAAAACTTAACATGAGATACTTTCCTTAAATGAATTTTTTGCTATTTTTAATTATTAAATGCTTGATCTATTGAGATCAGTTTATTCAAAAAAGTGCGCTATACCCGTAAAGCCAACAAAATAAATGTTTGACTAAGAACCAATATAAGAAACAATCTATGTACCTTTGTTCATGCTAACGCACAAAAAATAAAGGTGTACTTAAAAAGCCTTTGAATACAGCCCAGTTGCGCGAGAGCCTAAAATATAGTAACTTCTCTAATCATTAATTATTGAAAACTTAAATTTTCATAGTTAATGATTAAATTCATATATAAGAAATATTACATGAAGTTCGTAGCATGAAAATAGCTTCTGTTTAAAACCGTTACACTATAAAGTTCTGATTCCTATGAAAACAACTTTTGGTACATCCATGGAAAAAATAACTGTTACGATTTGGCATGACAATACCAAAACCAATACGCCTTTTGTCCTTATCAATCACAGAGAATATCTGCAGCTGAGAGGCTGAGAGAAAAATTTTGGTAGAGGCAGGTTTACAGTCTGGGTCTACGCCAAAAATGATAAGTATTGGGGAGAAAAATTTCCTATGAAGTGGTTTAAAGCTTTTGCTGAGGGAGGAAGCACTACAGTCATGCACCATTTGGAAACTTCGACTGCTGGAAATTCTGTCTTTAGAAAAGATTTTGATACATGGTTCCCAATTTTTACAAAGATGGCTAAAGATCACACTATACTGTAAATGCAGAAGCCAAAAGGTGCTTCTGCATTTTTTAAGTTAGGTATTTAGAGACCTAAATCTTGTCTTTTAAAGTACTCTTTACCCGCTTTACACAATGGGCATGCATTGGGTGCCTTTTTGCCTTTATGGATATGTCCACACACTTCACACACCCAAATCTCTTCCTCAGCATCTGAGAAGAAGCCATCTTCTTTCATCGCATCTTGAAGCGCTTTGTATTCACGCTCGTGCTCAACTTCTACTTTACCAATGGCATTAAAAAGACGTGCAAGCTCTTTATGACCCTCTTCTTCTGCAATTTTTGCAAAACCTGGGTACATTGTTGTATGTTCATAGTTTTCACCCGCCATCGCTGCGTCAAGGTTTTTGAGTGTGATTTCAGTCTCAGCGCCATCTACAAGCTTATGATAGGCTTTAAACTCTGCACGTGCATGCCATTTTTCATTCTCAGCCGCTTCTCTAAAGTGACGTGAAACTGCGTGCCAGCCCTCTTCTAACGCGATGTCTGCAAATAAGTCGTATTTATTACGAGCTTGTGATTCGCCTGCAAATGCTTTCATAAGATTAACCGCTGTGAGATCTTTTGTAATACACGCCATCTCTTGACCACAACATGTGAGTTTACCACCACCCACATTTTGAACCTCTACTTCGTTACCACATTTACTACATTTATATGTCTCATACTGTTTCATTATTACTCCTTAAATTTTGTACTGAAATTGTAATATAAAACTTCTTAAACAATAATTAATTCTAATTAATAATTTTTACTATCTAAAAAATTCCTTTTTTACTGAAAAACTCTTCAAGTGCTTTTGGTGAAAAAGCTTTGTCATACATATAAAGCTCTTGCCATGTCTTACCCTCTAAAAAGCTCTTTGTCTCAATCTGATATTTCTGCTTCATCACGGATACAAACTCTAAAACAGCACTAAACAAAAGTGCGTATTGGGCAGCCGTAAATTTTTTGAGAAGGTCAAATAAACGGTAGTAATTAACCATCTTTTTACTCGACTCTTCACTCATGCGAAGCGACCAAATACGTCCTGCAAAATCGTGTTGGTACTCAACACCACTGCGAATTTCCAGGGCGAATTCTCGAAGTCCCTTTAAAAATGTTTCTTTGGGTAAAAAATCTGTGGTATTGTGAAAGAAAAGATAGATACTGAAAAGAAAAAGGTCCTCAATGCATGGCGCGAAGCTTTTAATCTCGTCATACGTCTCTTTTTCAACGCTTAACTGCATTCTTAGATACGCTAGGTGCTTCACACGCCAGTTATCTTGCTCTGCCCTCTTTTGCCACTCAATCAATGTAGGTCTCGGTATATCATAACGCTCAACTAAAGGCTTGTAAGACGTCTGCATAGCATACTCCCAAGTCAGAATAGTCTATTCTATTACTTTTTATAAAATATTTCAAGACATAAGATTTATTTGAGGTTTAAAAAGAAAATGTATACCATTTGTTCACGTTAAAAACACATGGTATACATAAAAGAGAGGTTAGATATGGAAGTGTTTTAGAAACTCTGGGTTATTATCAACCAAACCAAGCTCAATAAGGTGTTTGATCGTTTTTTGATCGCAGTCGGTGTCTTTTGGCCACTCTCTCGTGTAGCCATCCAGATCATTTTTAGTCGTTGCATCAATGCCAATAAACTCCTCTTCAACAAAGATATCGCGGAGCGCATCAATGTTATTGACCACGCGCCAGATGAGCATATAAGCATTATCCACACTATTTCCCTCAACATCCACTACAATCAAAAGCTTCATATGCTCTTTTAAGGGTTTGAGTGCTG